>JAOAAM010000737.1 GCA_026418875.1 Gemmataceae bacterium
GATGTGTATAAGAGACAGGCCCAGCCCCGCTTCCGCTTCCCAAATTCACTGGGCATCTTCTACGAACATGTCACCAGCGGTCTGGGTTTCAAGCCGAGCCGCCACGAGGGCAAAATCGTCGGGCTGGCTGCCTATGGCGATCCGAAGATCCTTGCGGACGTGCTCCTCGAGCGGTTCATCGTCGAAGACGGCGACATTGTCATCCGCGGCGGGATGAACCACTTTCTCGCCCGCGCGTTGGCAGGACGCTTCGCCAAGCGCGACGTGGCAGCGGCGTACCAATTCGTCTTGGAAGAAGTCACACGGCGGATGGTCCAGCACTGGTTGCGGAAGACCCGCCTCCGCTATGTTGTCGTCTCAGGCGGCGTGCACGCCAATGTCAAATTGAACCAGCGCATCCGCGAGATCGACGGCGTGGAGCGCGTCTTCGTCTACCCGAACATGGGAGATGGCGGTTGCGGGACTGGGGCAGCAATGCTGGCGATGGGCCACGATCGAATGCAGGGCCACGCTTTCGACACCGTCTATTTCGGGCCAGACTACACCGATTTGGAGATTCGCCAAGCGCTGGCCGCGGCCGAGCTTCCCACGGAGCGCGTCGACCGCATCGAGGAACGCGTCGCGGAATTACTCGCCGAGAATCACATTGTGGGCCGGTTTAATGGACGCATGGAGTATGGGCCGCGTGCGTTGGGCAATCGCAGCGTGTTGTACCCGGCGAAGGAGCCGGAGGTGAATCAATGGCTGAACAAGCAGTTGGCGCGAACTGAATTCATGCCGTTTGCCCCGGCAGTGCTGGCCGAGGCCGCCCCACGCTTGTTCCACAATCTCTCCGGCTGCGAGAAAACGGCGGAGTTCATGACCATCACCTTCGACTGCACCGAGGAAATGAAGCAGCATAGTCCGGCGGCTGTCCACGTCGATGGCACGGCCCGGCCGCAGTTGGTCACGTCCAAGAGTAATCCCAGCTTTTATCGTCTGCTCCGGGCTTACGAAGCGCGCACCGGCATCCCCGTGCTGATCAACACCAGTTTCAACATGCACGAGGAGCCAATCGTCTGCTCGCCTGCCGATGCGATTCGTGCCTTCTTGCTGGGGAACTTGGACTACCTGGCGATCGGCCCATACCTGGTGCCCCACCCTCGGATCCACGAGAACGTCCGCAGCAGGGCCAGGGCACGTCAGCCAGTCGCGGTGTGAAGCCGCAGTTTCATGCCGACGTGCTTGTCCCGCCGAGTCGTGCTCGAGCCTCCGCAACTTCGCGCTGCCGCATCGCCTGGAAACGCGCCATCGTCTCAGCCACCCGGGGCGACCACTCGACTTTCTGGTATCGACCCCAGGTCGCATCGGCCCGATCTGCTTGCTCCTCGAAGCTCTCCCGATACACGATTCGGCCCTGCTCCACGAGTCGGACGAACAATGGCTCGCCATCCACGTATTCCCCCGCTTCCGCGATGAGGAGCGTATCCCCGCGGCCATACACCCGCAGGTAGCCGCCCAGCGATTCCTTACCCGGCGAATTGGAGAATTTGACGTTCGGGTGGTCGCCGGTCGCTGAGCGTTTGAATGCCGCAGCCAGCGTGTCGCGGTGGACCAACCGCCACCAATACCCGCCAGCGCCAGGGAACAGCATGGTTGGCTCTTCGCCGGTGGTTTGGCGAAAGTGTTCGTAAACCCTCCGCACCACATCGGGGGTGACCTCGTCCTCGAAGACGATGAGTCGCGGAGCCAGCCCCGCTTCCTTCATGCGTCGGTGATAGAGCACGCATTGTTCGGCAATATCGCCGCTGTCCACGCGGATGCCGATTCGTGAATTGTCCGGATGAGCTTTCATGACCCGCAGGGCGTTTTCCAGGCCGACGGTCTCGGCATCGACGAGGTCGCACAGTAGCGAAGCGGTTCCCATGGCCGAAACAAAACGGTCCATCATTTCGTACTCGGCCTCGGCGAGGGTGCGGTCGAAAGACTGGGCCGCGCAGATCATTTCGTGTCCGATGGTCCCGACGGAGCGGAATAATTCGGGCCAGAGGAACTCGGCGGTGTCATTGGAGGTGAGTTGGCCCCGTCCGCCGACGTAGCGAGCCAAAAGCAGGACGATGTGGGCGGCCTCGTTGAAGGCAGAACGAAGGCCAAACTCGGCATCACTTGCCGTCGCCTGCTTCATCAACCTCGCCTTGGTTGCCTGAATCACCGGCGCAAAGTAGCGGCACATTGCCGGCTCAAGGTACGAAATGGCCCCCCCCGGTCCCTCAAACACCAGGCAGGGC
>JAOAAM010000767.1 GCA_026418875.1 Gemmataceae bacterium
GATCCCGTCGGTGGGTGTTGCGGCGTCGGCGAGTGTTGCGGCGTCGGCGGGTGCGGGTGAGCGAGCGGTGGGTGTTGCGGCGTCGGCGGGTGCGGGTGAGCGAGCGGTGGGTGTGGAATCGGCGGCACTCGCAGAGGATCGATGGCCTCCGCCTCGGTGGCGTCCGCAGACACGGGAACATCTTGTTTCGGATCGATCGCCCCGACGGGAGGAAGCGCCACAGGATGAATCCTTCCGCAGTTAGATGGCTCCTCTCGCCAACTATAGCAACTCGGGGAGCGGGTTGAAAGACCCGGCTGCGACCCTGCGAGCATCGACCTCGAGGGACTTTCGTCCATAAATCGACATCATGAATTCCCGACGTGCTTTCCTGTTGTCGCCGTATGCCCTGCCGACCGATCATCCCATGGTTTTGTCCGAGTCGGAGATGGCGGCGTGGTGGAATGGTTATCTGGCACTGTGGCATCCCGCCGTGTTGGCTCACCTCTCGGAACCGCCCCGGCAAGCCTCGCAGTACGATCATGAACAGCCCTTGGCCGATGCGATCTACGCCGTGCCGGAAGCACCTGAGCTGTTCCTCCCCGACGATTGGCCAAATCGGGTTCGCCAAGCCGGGGGCGTTGTCCTCCAGGCCTCGGCGGATCGTGAGGCGACGTTGGCACGCCTGACCGGGTCAGGACTTCCCTTCGACGCCACCCCGGACGCCGAGAGACGACTCGCTTTGCCCGGCGAACGGGTGCGGCCCTTTCTCGCTTTGGGCTTTGGCTACCTCGTCGTCGAGGGGTTATTTGATGCCATGCACCACGAGCACCTCTTGGCCGTGGGCGAATTCTGGCAGGCGGTGCAGCAGGGCATCCAAGCCGTCACCGCATCCGACGACGACTCCTTTTTGACACATCTCCGTGTCGCGGCCGACAAGCTCCTCGCCGCCCGCGAGGTCCTGTACCCAGTGGGGATCCACTTGCTGGATTTTTACCTACCTGACGAAGATCGCCTGACGGCGGCGCTGCCGGCATCGCTTGATGACGACCACCCGCGAAACCTCCTGCTTTCCGGCGCCTTGCTCGAACGATTGCAGCGGGAGTCTCCGGAATGGCTGGAGCAGTTGCGGCGTGGTTTGAATCATCCGACTGGCGTTTCCAACGTGGAAGTGTGCCTGGGGGCTTACCTGGAGCGCGAGGACTCGCTGTTGCCGGTCGAATCGCAGTTATGGAACATCCGCGCCGGCGTGGAGACGATGCGGGCGTTGACCGGCAAATCGCCGCGGATTTATGCTCGGCGTCGCAGCGTCTACTCGCCGATGACACCCCAATGGGCGATGTTCCACGGCTTCGAGTCGGCGATCTTGCTTTCGTTCGACCACCAAACCGTGCCCACGCATCGCGCCACGGTGATCAGTTGGTCGTCGCCCGAGGGCCGACAGCTCAATGCCTGGACCCGGGCCCCGCAACCGGCGCACCAGACGCAGACTTTTTTCAACCTCGTCCGGCTGTTGCATGAGACCATCATGCAGGACACGACGGCCACGCTGGCCTTGCTGCACACTGCCGAGCGCGACTCCCCGTGTTACGACGATTGGCGCGAACTCAGCCGGTTGGCACCTGTGCTGGGCACTTGGACGACATTGTCGCGGTACCTGAGCGAGGCGTCGGCTGGCGAATACGCCCCCGCCAACACTCCCGACGATTTCGCCCCGGACTTCCTCGACGAACGCTGCACCGCGAAAAAGGCCGATGTGGTGTCGGCGTTTCCCCGCCATTACCGGCAGCGTCGGCGATTGGACATGGCCTGGGGCTGCCTCGCGTTGCTCCACGGACTCGGCCCCGGCGGGCTGCGTTCCTCGGCCGACGATCTGCAAGAGCGATTGACAGAGCGGGAGCGCGAAGTCGAGTCCAATTGGGGAACGCCGCAACCAGACCTGATCGCGTTGGAGCAGCAGGCCGCCGGCTTGCTGGCGCAGCGCTTACAGTCTCGGGCCGAGGACAATCGACCCGGGTACATGCTCCTGAATCCGTGCAGTTTCACCCGTCGGCTCGCGGTGGAGTTGGACGATCTGCCGGAGCCGATTCCGATTGATGGGCCGATCAAAGCCGGACAATGGGACGATGGCAAGGCACGCTTGGTGGTGGAGGTGCCCGCCTTCGGCTTCGCCTGGATTCCGAAACGGGTGCCCGGGGCACCGACACCCAAGGCCCGGATGCGCCTGGCGGATTCTCACGCGGTGCGCAATGAGTTTTTCGAGGCCGAGATCGACCCCAAGACCGGCGGTCTGAAAGCCTTCCGCGATGCTCGGCTTCGCTTGAACCGCTTGGGGCAGCAACTGGTGTTCAATCCCGGCAGCCGCATGGAGGCCAAGCGGATCAGCGTGACGGCCAACGGCCCGGCCTTGGGCGAGATCACCAGCGAGGGAGCCTTGCTCGACGATCATGATTCGGTCTTGGCCACCTTCCGCCAGCGCTTCCGTGCCTGGCTGGGGAGGCCCTTGCTGGACCTGCGCATCGAGTTGTACCCGCAGCGATCCCCCGAGGGCTACCCCTGGCATGCCTACTATGCTGCCCGATTTGCCTGGCGCGAGGAGCGAGCGGCCCTGTTTCGCGGTTGTTACGGTGCAGTGCATCTGACGCATCACACCCGCCCGACCACCGGCGAGTTTCTCGAAATCCGACTCGGGCAGGAGCGGACCACCATCTTCCCCGGCGGCTTGCCCTTCATCCAACGCCATGGCGGTCGCATGGCCGACATCATCCTGCTGCCCGAGGGAGAAACCAGCCACGTGTTTGACCTGGCGTTGGGCTACGAACGTGAATACCCCGGTCAAACGGCGCTCGGCTTCGTTACCCCGGCGACGCCCATCGCCACCGAGAAGGGGCCGCCGCATGTCGGCCCCAGCGGTTGGTTGTTCCATCTGGATGCGCCGAATCTGATGTTGATCAGCCTGCGACCAGTGACCCCGGCGAGCTTGTCTGGTTCTGCCGTCGAATTGTGCCTGCTGGAGACGTCGAATTACGGCGGCAGTGCCGAATTGCGCTGTGCCCGGTCGCCGTCTCGGGCCTTCTCCGTCAACGCGCGGGATGAGCCATACATCGAATTCAGCGTCCAGGATGACCGGGTGACTCTCGATTATGCGGCCAGCGAGTTGATTCGGTTGCGCGTGGAGTTTCCATGAATCCCGGCATCGTCCAGGGTGCCGCTTTCGCCATCCGGAGTAGGAATACAAGATCGGTCGATTGGGCGACCTGACTTGGTTTCCTAAACCACGAAAGGGACAGAAAGTTCATGGCTGCACAGGTCCAAAAACCCGCACCCGACTTCACCGCCGATGCTGTGATCAATGGGCAGTTCGGCACTGTTCAATT
>JAOAAM010000780.1 GCA_026418875.1 Gemmataceae bacterium
CCCCGCCGGTCACCGGATCGCGATCGGTCTGTCTCGAATCGGTCGGTTCAGCGAACGCGAAATGTCGTCGAGACGAACCCGGGTCAAGCCGCGGAAGGGCCGAGGGGCGACGACGCCCAACGGGTCGAGGGATCGGCACCGCAGGGAGGCGGAACGTCGGACCGACCCGATGAAGATCCGATGCCCGGTGCGACGAGGGGAACGCCATTGACACGGGCTGAGACGGTTCAGCCGCTTTCCCCGGAAGAGGCACGGGTCCAGGTCCGTCAAGCCATGGAACGTATTGCTCGCCAACGCCGAGCCTTGAACGCTCCGCGAACCGAGGAATCCCGAAGTTATCCGGACTGGTGACGTGTTCATGCCCTCGATTTGGTGGCTGGTGTTGCTGGTCTTGAATTTGGCGTTCCGGGTGCCGGCCGTCGGCCGACCGCGGGACCATTTCATCGGGGCAGTGGGGCATCGCATCGAGGTGCGGATGCGCGTCGATCGGACCGACTTGCGCGTGGAAGAGCCGCTGACGTTGTGGGTTGGCATTCGTGGTGCCTGGAACCCGTCGCAAGTCTCGCGGCCAGACCTCCGACGCATCCCCGATTTCGAGAGCAACTTTTGCATCGACGATTTGGATCTGCCTCGCGGGAATGGATCGGTGCGGGAGTTCGGTTTTCGGCTGCGTCCTCGGAGCGCGTCCGTTCGGGAGATTCCGCCCATCCTGATTCGCTATTGGGACCCGGTGCTTCGCTTTTTCCCGGCCACGGCACCACACGAGTCGATTGCACTGAACGTTCAATCCTCTGCCACGATGAAGCCAACCGAATCGCCGCAGCACGAGCCGGAATTCTTGCTCCAACCCTGCGACGTGGACGATTTGGAACGGGATCAGTCGCCCCGTCGGCTCGAGGTCGTCGGGATGTGCTTGGCACTTTTTGGACCGCTGAGTGTGGGGCTGGTGTGGTTGGCCGTGGGGCATTGGCGTCAGCGTCCGCGATGGCGAGGAGAAGTGAACCCATGGCACGAGGCCGTCGGCCAACTGCGGCGTCTTCGCCGGTCTGCCTTGCCGCCAAGAGATGCCGCTGCCCACATCGACAGGATCCTTCACGAAGGCTTGGCACGGTGGGGACGGTCGAGTGACATGTCTCTATCGCATGTAACTCCTCGTTTGCACGAGTTGTCGCCAGCGCCTGCATCGACCACTTCGCTCGATTTGCCCTGGATGCATCCGTCTCCGCCTGGCCAGAGTGCTGAACATGGCCGCGAACAACTGGCGGCTGCCGCGATGTCGTTGCTCCGCCGTTGCGAGCGACTCCGATTTGGCCCGCCGGGAACGCGGGATGACTCGCTTCTCGATGATGCCCTCCGGCTCGTTGCCCATTTCGCGGGGGAATCGCCGTGAGGGGTGCCATCCCGTGCCTTGTGTTACTCACGGTCAGCTTGCCGATTGCGAAGCGTGACGAGTATCTTCGCCGCGCTTGGGACGCCTTCGATCGGGGTCGGCAGCAGCGAGACGATACGGCGGCAGCTCGCCGGTCGTTTGCCGAGGCCGCTCGTCTCGCCGCCCCAGTGCCCGGAGGCAAGTGGATTCGTCGACTGGAAGGGCACGCGGCCCTGCTCGCGGGGGACATTCCCCACGCCATCGAGGCGTATCGCCGCGGGTTGCTCGTCGATCCTGACGACGCCGATCTGCGCCGCGGCCTGGAGTTGGCACGTTCCCGAGTGGAATACACCACCGCCGATGATCGACTGCAACTGACCTGGCGGGGACCGACCGATTCGGGCTTTCGCTGGTTTTTTCGGCGTTGGGGGATCGGGGCTGTCGCGATTGCATCATCCCTCACGGCCTTGGCTTTGGGGCGATGGTGGGCTTCCCGGTATTGGCGACGACTGCTCCCAGCGGCGGGGGCGGCCTGCCTGACGCTGGTTCTCGCCGGTGCCTGGTGGTGGGAGCGGCAGGAGCGGGAGTGGGAAACGGTGCGTGACTTCGTCGTCATTCGACAAATGACGATGATCCATACCGGCAACCACTCCGCCTTTCCGCCACGACGTGAAACACCACTGCCCCCCGGCGTGGAGGCCCGGTTGCGGTATCGGGCTGCGGATTGGCTCCAGATCGAACTGTTCGATGGCACGATCGGTTGGGTTCCCGCCGAGGCGGTGCGGGTCGTGCCTTCGAAATGATGCTTCTGAGCAGTCATATAACGAGAGTCATGAAAGCACTCGTCAAAAGCCGACGCGAACCTGGGTTGTGGCTCGACGACGTCCCGGAGCCGAAAATCGGTCCGAACGACGTGTTGATCCGAATTGATCGGACCGGGATTTGCGGCACGGACCTGCACATCGAGAAGTGGGACCAATGGGCGCAAAAGACCATCCCGGTGCCAATGGTCGTCGGGCATGAATTCGTGGGCGACATCGTCGAAGTCGGTGCGAACGTGACCGATTTTCGAGTTGGCGATGTGGTCAGCGGGGAGGGCCACATCACTTGCGGCCGCTGTCGGCATTGCCTGGCGGGGCAGCGGCATTTGTGCGTGGCGACCCAAGGCGTCGGCGTGAATCGGCCTGGGGCGTTCGCCGAGTACCTGGCCCTCCCGGCGAGCAACGTCTGGCGGCACGACCCCTCGATCGATCGCGACGTCGCCGCCATCTTCGACCCGTTCGGCAATGCCGTCCACACCGCATTGTCGTTCCCCGTGTTGGGCGAGGACGTGTTGATCACCGGGGCCGGTCCGATCGGCATCATGGCGGTGGCGATTGTGCGTCGCGCCGCGGCCCGGCACATCGTCGTCACCGATGTCAATCCGTACCGGCTCGAA
>JAOAAM010000794.1 GCA_026418875.1 Gemmataceae bacterium
CCGATGCTCTAGCCAGTTGAGCTACGGGTGCGTGGGCCACCGTGAAGGAATCAGAGAGAGGGGCAGCCGACCTGGCAACGAGCGGCGAACTTGAGCAAATTCTTGCCGGGTCGCAGATCGAACTGCGGTTTTTGCAGGACGGCAGCGGCGAAGCGGTTGGCGCGGTCGTAGAGGGGGCAAGGCGGTCAAGAGGCGGGAAGTTGCGAATTTCGGGTCGGGCAGGTCGGGTCGAAGCGGCGATAGTGAAGGTGTCGAGTACCCAGGGACCACCCGTCAGGAGGATTGTTGTGAAGCTCCGCACTTTAACCGCATTGGCCGCCGGATTGGGATTGTGGTGGGGCGGCATCGCGTCGGCCGATCAACCCAAGGTCGGTGCCAAGGTCAGCAACCAGGCGTTGGCCAATTCCGTGGCCTCGGCGTTGGAGAAATCCGGGACGTTGCGTGGCTATTCGATCGATGTCACCTGCATCGATGGCGTCGTCGAGTTGTCGGGCAAGGTGGCGGACTCGGCCCAGCGGGAGGCGGTGATCAGCACCGCGTTGTCCGTGCCGGGCGTGAAGAGCGTCATCGACAGCCTGACCAGCGCCAGCCTGATGCCGGTCCGCCCGGTTCAGGCGACCAGCATGGATACTCCGCCGAATGGTGCGGCCACGCTGCCTGAGCCTTCGGCTGCGCCGATCATCGATCCGGTGCCGCTCGGTCAGCACGGTGCCCCGGCTTACGATCTCAGCCCGCCGCGGCTGCCGCCGTATGCCTGGCCCACCTACGCCCCGTACAACAACTTCTCGCGCGTGGCGTATCCGCAACTGTACCCGTACAACGCCTGGCCGTTCATCGGCCCCTTCTACCCCTTCCCGAAGGTGCCGCTCGGCTGGCGCAGCGTGACGCTGGAGTGGCAAGACGGCCACTGGTGGCTCGGTCGAAATGCCACCCACTATGACTACTGGCGCGTCCGCTACTGGTGATCGCCCTCGATCCGCCACGGCTTCGACATGATCCCCGGACCGGCCCGCTTCGCTGGCTGGTCCGGTTTCTTTTTCTCGACTCACACAGGTCACATCGGCCACAGATCCCGCAACCCCTCGAACATCCCGGCGACCAAGGCACAGCCCGCCGCGAGGATGGCGACCTTCGGGGCGGTCTTTGGCTGGGCCGGGAACATCCATAACCGGGCATCTGTCCACGCCAAGGGTGCTGTTGGGGTTGTGACTCGCTTCAGCCGCTCGGCCTCGAGCCGATCGGGTGTCACAGGCACGGATCGGGGCGACGCGGTTCGCGGATCATCAGCTTCGGATCGAACCTCGCGCAAGGCTCTCTGCGGCGAGGCTCGTGTTCTCCGCGGCTTTTCGATCGTTGGCCGCGGTTCAGCTGGGGGCGAGGGGGCGTCGTCGAATCGAACGTCGTAGCCGGTGATCGGGCCGTCGTAGGGGGATTCGATCGGCGGCAATTCGCTGGGTTGCACGATCGGCGGTTGTGCGGGAATCACCGGGGTTTCCAGTTCAGCCGGTTCTGGTTCCGTATTGAAGGGAATCGCTCGCCGTGCCGTTGGTAATGGTCGATCCACGGGCTTCCGGAGATTGCCTCGACGGAGAATTCGGCAGCCGAGGTGGCCCAACAGCCGTGCCGTCGTCGCCGAGGCAAGCGTCGCGACGATCCCCGTCGCCACGAAGGCAGGAAATCCCGGCCGGTGCCAGGCCCAGAAGATCGCGGCCAGCCCAAGAGCGATTCCGGGTGCTGTCAACAATGAGAACGCCAGCCAGTCTGCGGGATGTCGCAGCAGTTTGGCCAAGGCGGGTAAACTTAGGACTGCCCAGCGGGACTCGGCCGCCATAGACGAGAGGATGCCCACGGGGAGCATGATCCAGGTGCCCAGAGCCGCCACGACCAGGATGATGGGGACACGCCAGCGTTCATCCACACCCGTGGTCGCCGCCGTCGAGATCAGCACGACGGGGATCGACCAGACGGCGACATGCCAGGAGAGGACGACGCCTTGGGCCACCCAATCGAGGAAGGATTCGTCGTCCCAGACGATCTCGGTGTTGCCGGCGGCGGTGTTTTCGACGATGACGGTGAACAGCCGGGCGGCATAAAGCCACACCACCGCCCCGACGATGCAGGTCATGGCCAACAGCGGGACGAAGATGAACGCGGTCATGGCCGTGGCCCTGCCTCGTCGGGACGGTTCGGCACAGGCCCTCGTGGCCTGTGGGTCAGACGACCGGGAGTTCGGCCTTGGCCGCCAATTCGCGGATGTCCTGCGTGATGCGCATGGAGCAGAACTTTGGACCGCACATCGAGCAGAACTTGGCGCTCTTGAAGACCTCTTGCGGCAGGGTTTCGTCGTGCATACGCCGGGCCGTCTCCGGATCGAGCGCCAGTTCAAACTGCTTGTTCCAATCGAACTCGAAGCGGGCCTTGCTCAGGGCGTCGTCCCGGTCGCGGGCACCTTTCCGACCCCGGGCGATGTCGGCGGCGTGGGCCGCAATCTTGTAGGCAATCACTCCCTGCCGCACGTCGTCCTTGTTCGGAAGGCCAAGGTGTTCCTTGGGCGTGACGTAACAGAGCATGGCCGCCCCAGCCTCGCCGGCGATGGCCGCCCCGATCGCGCTGGTGATGTGGTCATACCCCGGGGCGATGTCCGTGACCAACGGCCCGAGTACATAAAACGGCGCTTCGTGGCACAGCTCACGCTCCTTCTCCACGTTCATCCGGATCAGGTGCATGGGCACGTGCCCCGGGCCTTCGATCATCACCTGGCAGTTGTGCTCCCAAGCCTTGAGCGTCAATTCGCCGAGGGTTTTCAACTCGGCGAATTGGGCTTCGTCGTTGGCGTCGGCGAGGCATCCGGGCCGCAAGCCGTCGCCCAGGCTGAAAGTCACGTCATACGCATGCATGATCTCGCACAACTCGTCGAAGTGGGTGTACCATGGGTTCTGCTCGTGCCGGGCGATCATCCATGCCCCGATGAGCGAACCGCCCCGGCTGACGATCCCGGTGATGCGCTTGGTCGTCAGCGGCAGGTACTCGAGCAAGATCCCCGCGTGGATGGTCATGTAATCCACGCCTTGCTTCGCTTGATGCTCGACCATGTCCAGCAACTGCCGCGGGGTCAGGTCGGCGACATCCTTGACATGCTGGATCGCCTGATAAATCGGGACCGTGCCGATGGGAACCGGCGAGGCATCGATGATCGCCTGGCGGATGGCGTCGATGTTGCCGCCCGTGGAGAGGTCCATGACGGTGTCGGCACCGAGATGAACGGCCGTGTGTAATTTCTCCAGTTCATCCTCGATTTTGCCCGTGACCGCCGAGTTGCCGATGTTTGCGTTGATCTTGCACTTCGACGCCACGCCGATGCACATCGGCTCCAGACGCTTCTTCAAGTGAACCTTGTTCGCGGGGATGACCATGCGGCCCCGGGCCACTTCCGAACGGATCAGTTCCGGGTCCAAGTCTTCCCGGCGGGCGACATATTCCATTTCCGGCGTCACGATGTTCTGGCGCGCGGCTTCGATCTGCGTCATGGCAAGCATCCTTCGGAAAAGGGGAATTGTCGCAGAAGTGCCGGTGAAACTCTCGCCTTCCCACGCCGGTACGAACCGGATCAGGTCCAAAGGGTATCATCTCAGCCCCGTGGGGCACCCCTGGCGACATTGACATGTTAGCCCGCCGCGCGCGAATTGGCGAGTTCGACCCGGCCTCGGTCACCGTAATCCGCGGCTCCTCGCGGGGGCGTCGCAAGGTGGGCGTCCGGAGAAACCGGCATGGTGTCCGCGCTCACAGGCGTTCCAATTCCCGATCCCGAGCGCCCCGCCTCAGCCGATAGACGGCGGGGGGATCCAAGGTTTCTCCGGGTGCGAGGCGAGCTTGAGCTTGCTTGGTCCGGGCGAGGATCAGCCGATCATCCAGGCAATCCGCGCAGCAAAGCGAATAAGTCTTCAATTCATCGACCAAGCCGTCGCTCCAGCGAGCGGCGACCTTGTACACCGCCTGATTCGGGCAGCCGGGTCGATCGCACCAGATGATGTAGTCGCGAAAGGGCATGATCAGTCCGCGGGGAAAGGGATTGGCTTGCCGTGGATCTGGGCGAGGGCGTTCATGGCGGCTTTCATTTCCGCCTCCTTCTTGTTGCGTCCCCAAGCGGCCACGAAGCGGCGCTGGTTGATGTGGGCGGCGACTTTGAAGCATTTGTTGTGGTCCGGCCCCTGCTCATCCAACACCAGGTAGCGTGGGGTCTCGCCAAACTCGCGCTGGGCCACCTGCTGAAGCTGCGACTTGTAGTTCCCTGCGTGCGCCTCGCCCGAAACTCGTTCGATGATCGGGATCAGCCAACGCATGAGAAAACGCCGGGCGGCATCCAACCCGCCGTCGAGGTAAATCGCCGCCACGAGCGACTCGAAGACGTCGGCCAGCACATTCGCCGGCAACTCCTTCGACTGTCCCATCCCTTTGCCCAGGAACAGGTATTTGTCTAACCCCAATTGCTGGCTGATCAGGGCACAGATGCGTCGGCTCACCACCAGCGACTTGATCTTGGTCATGTCGCCCTCGTGGTAATTCGGGTAGCGGTGGTATAGCTGTTCGCAGCAGATGAGACCCAACACCGCATCGCCGAGGAATTCCAGCCGCTCGTTGGAGGCAGCGCGGGTGTTGGCCCCGGACGTGTGGGTCAAGGCGGCGCGAAGCAATTCCGGCTGACGGAACCGATAGTTGATGGCCCGTTGGCAGTCTTCCAGAATCTCCGCGACGTCGGCCGCGTTCCACTCCGTGGGCATAACGCTAAGATTGGGCTTCAGAATTTTGCCTTCCAGGTTATCACCCCCGCGGGCCGCTTGTCAACAAGCCCCGGGGATTGAGCGCATCCATCAGCGATTGCACCAACTGCCGCACTTCCTCGATGGCCTGGTCATCGTGCGAGGCGGCTCCCTCGAGCCGGCGGACGATCGCGCTGCCGACGATGATGCCGTCCGCCCATTCCCGCAACATCGAGGCGTGTTCCGGCCGGCTGACCCCAAAACCGACGCACAAGGGCAACTCCGTCCTTCGCCGAAGTCCCGCCAGGTAGTCACGGACCTCCTCCGGCAAGCGGTCCCGCTCCCCCGTAATCCCCGTCACGCTGATGCAGTACAGAAAGCCTCG
>JAOAAM010000815.1 GCA_026418875.1 Gemmataceae bacterium
GCCAACCCCCGCCGCCGCCAAAACCGCCAACACCTCACGCCGGTCGAGAGACATCGCCGAACCTCAATGGGGATCGAACCGAAGTATCGGCATTCTGGACTTCGACTGAAAACTTGGCCAGATGCAAAAATGACGGGCTGAGACCACAATGGTGGCCTCAGCCCATGATGTTTAGCCGGGGAGTTCAGGAAACGAGAACGGGCCTATCGACCCATCAGCCGACGAAGACGCCGCCTTGGAAGGCCCATTGCTCCAGTTCTTGATGGAACAGGAGTTTCATCGTCATGCCGTTGTAGCCGTAGACGCGCGGATTGGCACCCGCAATCGTCATCGGCCGGACGGGTGCTACCAGCAAGTCGGCTCGCCCATCGCCATCGAGGTCCTCAGCACCGACCCGGAATCCCATGCGGTACGAAGCAAACGGGGTGAAGTCGCGTACCTTCTTGTTGGTCTTGCCATCGAAGATCGAGATCCGCGAGGTTTGTCCGAAGGTCGTGTTGGAACCGGCGATGATCTCGGCGAAGCCGTCGCCATCGAGGTCGCCGGCCGCCACGAAGACGCCGCCGCGGTGGGTGGCGGGCATCGGAGTGAAGTTGCGGAAGGGCACGGTGCTGAGCTTCGTGGTGAAGGCATAAGCACGGACTTGCCCGCCATTGCTGTTCTGACCGACGACGAGGTCGGGGCGACGATCGCCGTTGACGTCGGCGATGGCGACACTGATGCCGCCCTTGTACGATGGTCCGAACGGGTTGAAGCGGAACAGTTCGCTGCCATCGAAACCGCTGAAGCCGATGACCGGAGCGGCATGCCCAGGTCCGGGCGCGACGACGAAATCGTCGTAACCATCGCGGTTGAAGTCGCCGCTGGCGACATAAACGCCGTGGTTGAACGTGGGTCCGTAGACGGCACCGAAATCGTAGATGGTGCTGCCATCCGCCCCGCTGATGACCATCACGCGGGAGCCGCCGCCGGGGCCAGGTCCGACGATCACGTCCTGAGTTCGATCGCCGTTGACATCCCCCGTCGCCGTGCGGACGCCGCCCGTGAAGGCCACGCCGAACGGCTGCATGTTGAACCGCACCGAGCCATCCAAGTTGAAGACGGTGAGGTGCGAAGCGGGAGTCATGGGACCAGGTCGGCTGGTGTCGGAGCCCGCTGCGATCACGAACGTCTCGACGTTGCCACCGTGGCCGCCCGGCCCATTGGTGATGAGCACATCGGTCAAGAACACGCCGCTGATCCCGCCGTCCTTGTCTCGGATGCGAGCGCGGGGGACGTAGAAGCCTTCGGCGGCGTAGGTCGTCGTGGTCGAGGAAGTCGTGGTGGTGGCATCCCACGTGCCGTTGCCGTCGAAATCCCAATCATATTGCAACGTCGGCAGGTCGCCGTCCGCATCGAAGACGCCCGTGAACGACAGCGTGATGGTTTCCCCGGGTTTCTTGTGACCGTCGTTGGTCAATTTGGTGGCGGTGGGGGCGCGATTGATCGCAGTGATCTTCACCGGGGCCGCGTGGCCAATGCCGCCGTCGTCGTCCGTGACCTTCAGGTGCACTTCGTAAACACCCTGGTCCGGCGGAGTGAAGAGCAGCCCGGCGGTGTCGGCCGTGAAGATCGGCGTGCCCGACTGATACACCTTCCACTCGTAGGTGAACGTATCTAGCGGGCTGGTGTCTTGCACGAGCGAGCCAAGCGAGAACGCCTTGCCTTCGAGGACCACGCCCGTCGGGGCACCGGTGATGGCGACAGTCGGCGGCAAGTTCGTGCCGTTGACAGTCAGCGAACCGACGCCCTCACCGCCGGTCACGTCGATGACCCGCACGGTGATGATCAGCGGCCCGCCATCACCGCTATCGTCGAGGAACCGATGCGAGGCCGAGAAGGTGCGAACGCCGGGCGGCAACAGCAGCGTGGTATTCGGGGTGCCGTCGCCCCAATCAATCACGACGCGGAACGGATCCGCATCATTATCCGGGTCGGTGAACGTCCCCGTCAGCGTCGAGGTCTGCCCTTCCACGACCGGAGTCGGGCTGAGGTTCAAGCTGGTGATCACCGGAGGCCCGATGGGGACACGCTTGAGCAGTTCGACAATGTCGAGACGTCCGCCGGTCGCCACTTTGCCGAACAGCGACGGCGTGGGGACGGCATGATTGATGATGGCTTCGGCCCGGTCCTTCGCCTTGCCCCAAGGATAAACCGACGCATGCAGGGCGATGGCCCCGGCGACGTGGGGCGCGGCCATCGACGTACCGCTGCTGGCACCGTACGTTGCATCCGGATAAGTCGAGTTGATCCCGCCGCCCGGGGCCGCGAGATCGACCATCTTCGAGCCATAGTTCGAGAAGCCCGACAGCGAACCATCGCTGTCGATCGACGCGACGGCGATGACGGCTTCGTAATCCGCGGCCGGCTCGCCCGGGGTGCCCACGAGGGTGCTGAGATTCGATGGGAAGTGCGGCGTCGCGTCGTTATTCGCCGATTCGTTGCCCGCCGCCGCCACGAACAGAATCCCCGCCTTGGCATGACGCAGGACCGCCTCGTGGAATGCCGTCGAGATCCCACCGCCACCGTACGAGTTGTTCGTGGCGACGATGTTTAGGTTGTGGCGGATGCGCAGGTCGGTCATGTAATCGACGGCCTGCACCGCCCCAGCGGTCGAACCCGTGCCACCATCCAAGAATTTGCCGGAGATGATCGTCACGCGCCAGTTCACGCCCGCCACGCCGATCCCGTTGCCACCCTCGGCCCCGATGGTGCCGGCGACATGCGTGCCGTGATCGTCTTGCAACCCGTCATACACCGAATTGTCGTTGTTGACGAAGTCCCAACCGTGGATGTCGTCAATGTAGCCGTTGCCGTCGTTGTCGATCCCGTCGGGCGGATCGAACGGGTTCACGAAAGCGTTGTTCACCAGATCGGGGTGCGACATCTGCACGCCGCTGTCGATCACCCCGACATAGACGCTCCGTGAGCCGATATGCCCATCGAACCAAGCCTGCTCTGCCTGGCTGCCGAAAACGTTCGTCGTGCCGGGGGGACCGACATCCCGGGGCGAGTCGCTACTGTACATGCCCCACAAGCTGTCGCCGCCAGCGGTGTAATACGGGTCGTTGCTGACCGCACCGACCGTGAGGATGTAGTTTGGCTCGGCGTATTCAACCTTCGGCATGTTCTTCGCAAGAGCCACGCCTTGGGTGACGCTGATTTCGCCGGACAGTTTGATGTGCTCGATGACGCCTTGCCCGAAGTGCTTCATCGCGGCGGTGTGGATCGTCGTGGAGCTGACACCCCCGACCACCTGGATCACGGCAGCCCGTTGGGCCAGAGTCGCATCGGGCCGGAATTTGACCAACAACTCGTTCGGGACGAAATTGGCGGACGGCGTCGCCCGGTCTTCCAGCTGCTCAAGCCTCGGCCGTGACCGCTTGTCGGGCCGAACATAGGGACGACGAGTCGATCGCTTGAACCACAACAGGCGGCGCCAATTCTGCAACACGTCAAGATCCTCGACTGCGCATCAACATGTCGGGGTCAGCCGATTCATCTTGGCCCGACTTTGCCCGCTGCCGATGCGTGGAAAAACAGTGGATGAAGACGTCACGAACTTCCCCGCCCTCATGATGCGGGGGAATGCTCCTCAAATCTCGTCGCGAATGACCGAACCGCGAAAGATCAACGATTCTCCCTATTTTGTCCGCACGTCCGTCGGGAAGCAAGCAGTTTCCCCCCGAGGCGAAACCATTTCTTATGACGAAATAACCTGCAAATCCGATTGGGTCGAATTCATCCGATATTCGACGTGGGGTCGTGACGAGCGTTCCAAACCTGCTGCCTGTCCCACTTTTTCCCTTCATTCAGCTTTCATGGGGAAAATCGCCCGGTCGGGGCTTGATCGTCTTGCAGCCGCGGATATACTCCGTGGTACAAGATGGGGCCAAGTGGGAGCCGGTGGGAAAAAGCAGTGCTTCTGACCGGAACCTACCCCCGCAGCCTGGACGAGAAAAAGCGGGTCGCTTTGCCGAAGCGGGTCCGCGAGATTCTGGGCGAACCGACAACGCTGTACATCACTCCGGGGCCGGATCAAAGCCTCTGGCTGTACACGCAGTCCGCCCTGGAGCGTCTGGCGGAGCGGCTGGACGCCGCACCGGCCACGGATGCCGAAGCCCGGGTCTTCCGCCGACTTTATTTCGCCCAGACCGAGGCGGTGGACGTGGATAAGGCGGGCCGCATCCTGGTGCCCGAGCGCCTGGTGCAATTTGCCGGGCTGTCGCAGGAGATCATCCTGATCGGCGTGCGCGACCACTTGGAATTGTGGGATGCCGCCCGCTGGCAACGCTTCGTCGAGCAGCATTCGCCGCGCTTCGACTCGGTGGCGGAGAACGCCTTCAAGTAGACCTTGCCTGGATCAGGGGGCCACCCAGCGCACCGAAGGGGCCGGCCGGCGGGAGCAGACGCCGGCCGGCGGGCTGGCAGCGGGGTCCCGACCGCTGTCGACCCACGGCCCTCTCTTTCCACACTCCGTCATCGGCAGACCATCCCGCGCCGCTTGACCAACAAGCCCTGCGGCCAAACGCGTCGCTGCCCAACAATCCCGAAAAATCGACGCACTCTCCTCGCCTCTTAATGATCGCTCCGACACAATCCCTGAATCCGGACCCACCCCGGTTGAGGAAAATTGATCGCCGACACCGCCGCGATCGGCCGCTACGCTGAGGTGCCTGCATGTCCTGCCGACGCTCCGCGTTCACCCTGATCGAACTGCTCGTCGTCATCGCCATCATTGCCGTCTTGATCGGCCTGTTGCTACCCGCCGTGCAGAGGGTCCGTGATGCGGCCGCTCGTGCCCAATGCCAGAACAATATGCGTCAGCTCGGATTGGCTTTGCACCATTTTCACGACCAGTACGGCGTCTTCCCTGCCTCCGGATGGACACAAGCCGGACCCGGAAACCCGGCCGGCAAATACGTCGGCTGGCGGCCTTTGATTCTACCCCTCATCGAGCAGGAAAACTTGCAGCGAATCTACGACTTCAACCTGAACTGGTGGGAAGGAGTCAATCTCATTGCTGCTGCCGTCACGGTGAAGACTTTTCAATGTCCCGCCACGCCGAGCCGGGAGGTGCTTAGCGCCGTCGCCAAGCCGCCCCGCCCCGCCATGACCTTTGCCAATCCGCTCGCGACGACCGATTACGAAGCTATCATGGGTGTCCAACCCTCCTCGATCGACCCAACCTATTACAACGCCACCAATCGCTTCGCCGTCATGCATCGGAACTCGCGTGTGCGCATGACGGATATCATCGATGGTACCTCCACCACCATCATGGTGGTCGAGTGCGGAGGCCGACCGGCGATCTATCGTCGTGGCCGGGAGTTCGCTCCCAATGGCGACGACCAAGGGATCTGCTGGGCCGACAGCGAAGGGCCTTTCAGCCTCGATGGCAGCAATGCGGATGGATCGTTGGAAGGATGCGGCCCGGCAGCGGGTTGCATCTATGGCATCAACCGCCGGAATGACAATGAGCCGTACAGCTTCCATTCTGGCGGAGCCAATTTC
>JAOAAM010000002.1 GCA_026418875.1 Gemmataceae bacterium
GAACCGCGATCAACGGCAGCGACAAGGCTGGATCCTTCGGGCCCGCCGGTTCGTCTTGGGTCAAAACTGTGTCAACCAGGTAGTAAAGCAACTCACGTAATTCGGTCGGTTCTGTCTCGTCGGCCAAGGCCTCGGCCCGAGCGCGGAACTTCTCGATCATCTGATGAGCCTTCTCGAAGACGCCGCGTCGGTGGAAGATGCCGCGGACTCGATTCAATGCGTCCTCACGGGGGCCATGGTGATGCTCTTTGGTGACACGTAACAGTTCCTCCCGCTCGGTTGGGCTGGCGGCATCCAACGCCAACGCGAGTAACAAGGTGGGCCGAGCCGAGAGAATATCCTGTCCGGCGACCAACTTATTGTTGTCGTCGCCCTGCCAATCTTTGAGATCATTGAGGATTTGGAAGGCAACGCCCAAGTTTCGGCTGAAATCAGCAAACAATTTCTCGTAGGCTGAGGCGTCCCCCGCGAGGCGGGCACCGGCATACAAGGCGGCCTCGAATGCCGGGGCAGTCTTCAGTGCGTAAATCTTCAGTGCCTCCAACGGTGTCAGGGATTGATCGACCGCATCCCGCCATAGCAGCTCGGCACCTTGTCCTTCGGAGAGCCGCAGGTGTGCGTCGGCGAGCTTGTCTAAGATGTCGGCGGCGACGTCCGCTCCAAGTGTCTGGCGCTCGCGGCTGACGAGACGGTAACCCAGGCCGATGAGATAATCGCCGACGTTGATGGCAGGTCCGACACCATACTGCCGATGCAAGGTCTCCCGGCCGTAGCGGAAGGTGTCGTCGTCTTCGATGTCATCGTGAACCAAGGAAGCCTTATGGAAGGTCTCGATGGCGAGGGCCGTTCGTTTGACGGCATCGGGCAAGTCGGCAGTGTCGGAGCGAGTCGCCGATCCGCCGGTCAACGCGTCGTAAACGGCCAATGTGATGAATGGCCGCGACCGCTTGCCACCCTCCATCAGCCACTCGTAGGCGATGGCCTCGTGTCGGGCCAAGGGATCGGCGGAAGGCTGGTCGGAGTTCCGCAAGCGAGGAGCCAGGCGCGCCAACTCGGGGCCGTCGAACATCCCCGCCGCGGCCCGCATCAACGAGACATAGCTGCGGGTGCGAACCGGCGGCGGCTCAGTCTTCAACTCGATCAACTCGGCAACCCAATCGTCATCGACCGAGGTGTTGCGGCAGTTGCTAGATAACAATGGGGTCGCGACGCAGGGAATCCCGGCTAGCAGAACCTTGTCGAAAGCACGCTCAAGGACGTTCAAACAGGCCACGCCCACGATCGCGTCCACATGACCGGAGACGATGATCTTCAGAACGATGGGCGTGCCTTCACTGACGAGCACCTTGTAACCCAATTCTTCGGCCCGCACCTTGAAATCTGCCACCGAGCATTGGCCACATTTGCGGCAATCCAGGCCGAACTCGTCGTAATCCGCGGGGCATCCCTCGGCATTCTTCAGGCAATGCGGCAACAGGAGTAAGCGACGATGGAATGGCACTGCCGCCACTTGTTCACGCCAAAACTCGTTCATCAAGGCGACGAGGCAGAAGCCGAGGTATTGCTCACCCAAACCCAGCGATTGGACGAACTGCTCGGCTCGCTCGGTGGCTTCGGCACGACTGAGTGGCTTAGAGCGATCCCAGAGCCGGGTATACTCCCGGGCGGCAGCACGAATCCGGTCGCGGAGTTCTCGTGTTTCCGGGACCACTTTCAGATGGGCCGTGCCGGCCTTGGCACCTCGTGTTGCAGAGTTCAAGTCGGCAGCGATCGTCACAGAGGCATCCTCGTTCGACAGTCGATTCGCAAAACCGGCGGTCAGCACCGCCTGAGCAATTATCGGCATGCCGGCAGGCGATAGCCAGAGGCAAAAGGCCGCCTGCCGAGGTAAGGACGAAGCCTCCGCGTGGCGTATTCACCGGCCCGCGAAGTTTGTGAGTGAGACTTCTTCCCCATGCCGATCAAGAAACCTCCACTTTTTGTTTCAACCCCGTGGACTCGCATTTCGTCTCGCTGCCCTCTCTCGGGCTATGGTCGGCAGGCAGGGTGGGGTGGCGTGCTGCTTCGGGCTTTGGCCCCGCTTGTTCGATCATGCCGGAAGGCATAGACTGAAAAAAGCATGCCTTTGCCTCGCCACGAGGCCGGGTGGGCGAGATCGACGCTGCCACCCATCGAGTTTGCCGACCATCGAGGTTCCCATGAAACCCTGCCGAATGATTGCGACCGTAGCCACGGTGCTGCTGCTGCCGTGGATCTCTTGGGCCGACGTGGATTTTGACAAAGACATCAAGCCGATCTTCGAGAACAACTGCCTGCGCTGCCACAATCCGGAGAAGGCGAAAGGCAAACTCCGCATGGATACGCGGGAGTTGTTCATGAAGGGCAGCGAGAATGGGCCGATCGTGGTGGCCGGCAAGCCGGACGAAAGCACGCTGTTCAAACTCGTGAATCAGCCGAAAGAAAGCGACGATCGCATGCCCCCGGATGGCGACCCGCTGAAGAAGGAAGAAATCGAGAAAATCCGTGCGTGGATTGCCGCGGGAGTGCCTTGGCCCGATGGGGTGACGCTGAAAGTTGCCGGGGCGTTAGCTTCGACCCAACCGAAAGACGACCCGGGCCTCCCCATCAGCGAAGCGGAAAAAGCCGCGGTGGCCAAGCTTCAAGCTGCCGGCGTGTTGGCGATCCGCCTCGCTCAGAACACAAACCTGTTGCGAGTCGATTTCAGCCTGCGAGGGAAGGAGGTCAAGGAGGAGGAACTCGCCCTTCTCAAAGACATTCCCAACCTGACGGAGTTAAACCTCGGCGGCACCAACGTCGATGACGCCATGCTTGCCCATTTGAAGCCGCTGACGAACCTGACTCGGCTCGGGTTGCATAACACCAAGATCACCGATGCCGGGCTGGCTCACCTTCAGGAGATGGCGAAGCTCGAGTCGCTCAATGTGTACGGTACCGCCGTCACCGATGCCGGACTGGAGAAACTCGCCCAGCTGAAAGCGTTGAAGCGGCTGTATGTCTGGCAAACGAAGGTCAGCGCCGAGGGTGCGAAGAAGTTAGCCGCGGTCGTGGCGGGTGTGCATATCGAACGGGGCTACGA
>JAOAAM010000023.1 GCA_026418875.1 Gemmataceae bacterium
CCTGGCCAGTTGGAATTGCTCCTCGAGCAAGCCGTGACAGCGAAATTGGGGGGTGAGGTACAACAAGTGATTCAAGCGGCGTTCAACACGCCCGGAGTACCTCAAGGCTCGGACCGCGACGATCTGTTACTTCTCGGACAACGTCTGGAGTGGGTTCTCCAGATGGTGGGTCAGCCGGAGTCTGGCTCGGCCGCGCCGCGAAGCACCCTGAACGCGTGGTTGGACGAGACCGCGCGGGAGTCAGCCCAAGCGATCCGCAGCAAGTTGTCCGCGTTGGTGCCGATGTTGGTGGATCAACCGGGTTGGCGGTTGGCCGGTGCCGAAGAAGTGTGCCGACTCGTCGGTGAGTGGCTGCGAAACGAAGCCGCGCTGCTTGAGGACGACGTGCGTCAGCGGCTGACGGGGGTTCGGGAAATCTATCTCAAGGCGCTGACGTTGCTCCGGGATTTGGAATCGATGAGCCGCGGCGGGCGTTACCATGCCGTGGCCCGCGATGCCAATCGCTACCTTCAAGCCTATTTCGTGCAACGTTACGAGTTGCTCCGTCGTGAAGCTGTCGCCGGTTTGCTCAAAACACTGGCTTCGTTCGGCGTGGACGAATCCCGGGACCTTCGCACCATTCGGGAGCGCATCGAGGCGGTGAGGAACCGAATCGGTCGGACGAAGCACGGCAGTCAACAAAGCTTGTTAGGTCCAGAGACGACCGTGCTGCCACCCGGATGCCCCGACCTGGAAAGCGCCGTGGAGGCCCTGCGAACCCAGGTTTCGCCCGAACTGCTCGCGGAACTCGAACAACGCTTGCAGCAACGCCTGTTGCGGTCGCACCGAAGCATGTTCGAGTTCTTTTTGGATGCCGAGAGGGATTGCCGCGACACGGCCCATCTGCTCCTCGAGGAAGCCCGCGAGTTCTTCGAGAGTTGCTTGCCGCAGGCAAATGTCGCCGAAATCTTGCTGTCGAACTCTTCGTGGGAGGCACCGACGGCGGGAGACTTGCTCCGCGAAGCGTACCAATTGGCCGAACCCGCACTCCGGGGCAGCGGGAACGAGTTAGTGGTGCTGGGCGTGCCGGACAGCGAGGCGGGACGTCGGCTGGCGGACGAAGCGGTGGCCGTGTTGGGGCGCAACGATCTGTGCACGGTGCCTTGTGGCGCTGAGGAAGTCCTGTTTCATCGAGAGGTGCAAAGTGTTCAGCCGGGCGACCTTCCCGTGCTGGGGAAGGCAGGGCATCTTGCGTATCAAGAGTTATGCGACAGTCCGGGGATGACGCCGCATTCGCGGGCGGATGTGGAATGGCTGACGATCAACACGATGACGACGCAGGTAGTGATGACGGGGCTGCCCCCGCACCTGCTACCTGCGTCGCCACGTTGAGTGGAGAGGGCGAACTCGCTTCTTAACGACGGAAGCGGGCTCGACGGCCGGTGCTGCAAGTCACGACGCAGCTATCCTGGCACGGATCGCAGCAGTTCGCGGTGACGACTGCGCTGGTCTGGTTGCAGCAGGCGCTGGCCGTCACGACGCCCGAGGTGGTGCCGCAAGTGGTGCATGCCGTCGTCGGGCAGCAGGTATTGCAAGCGACAACGCACGAGGCCCGACGGATCCCCCGCGTCATGGGGACACAGCAGGTGGAGCAAGCAGTGGTGGCCGTGCCGCAATTGGTGCAGGCCGGGCCAGTCACCGTGGTCGGGGCCTGTGCAGCTGGAGCCGCGGGAGCGGCGGGTTGCGGCATGGGTTGAGCCGCGGCGTCCGGCAGGGGCATGGGGGCAGGACTTTGAGCCGGAGCTTGAGCCGGGGCTTGCGCCGGGGCCTGCGCCGAAGCCAGCACCACTTGGCCACAGGTATTGCACGGCGTGGCACACGTCGTCCGGCAGCAGGCTGTCGTAGTGGTCGGGCAGCAAGCTGTCGTGGTGGTCGGGCAGCAGGTTTGGGTCGTCACGCAAGCGGTTTGGCAGCCGCGTTGCCGACGAAACGGACCGCCGAAGGCATCATCCGTCCAGCTCAGCACACCCGCGACCGTCGCGACAGCGACGACTAGCACGCGAACAGACTTCGTCATTTCACACTCCTTGGAGACACATCGATGAACGCCCGGCCTCGGTCGGTCGGGCCGACAGCATCCCTTCTTTTCCCAGGGAAGCCAAAGACTCCTTCCACTTCCCCTCAATCTCCTAGGCGTCAAAAGCCGAAAAACCGGACGCCCACCCAACTTTGCCTTCCGTGGCCAACGGTTTTCGATGCTCTCGACTTTTCAAAAACCGCTTGCAGATGGAGACTTGCGTCCATATCCTCACAGCAGAGCGGCGGGCATGGGCCGCTCGGTTCGCCCTCCGATTCGACCTCGTGAGTTCAAGGAAGATGAGCCGACACCCTCGGCACGAGCCGAAATCCCGTTTCTCGCGATTGCTGCATGAGGCCCGGAACGGGTCGTTGGATGCTTTGGGGCAATTGTTCGAGGAAGCCAGACCCCGGCTACTCACTCTGGCGGCCCGGGCGCTGTACCAGAATCAGCAAGCCAAAATCTCCCCCGCCGATTGCGTCCAAGATGCCTTTCTCGAAGCTCAACGAGACTTCGAGCGCTTCCACGGCTACAGCCCAGCGGAGTTTCTCAGCTGGCTGCGTCGCATCTTGATGCACAACCTGGCCGATCACCGCCGCCGTTTCGCTACCCAAATCCGCGATATTCGCTTGGAGCGGCCATTGAGTGAGGTCAATGCCGTCACCCCGCTGACCGCTCTGGACTCCAACCCCGAAGAGCGCGTTGCCGCCGAAGAACAGGTCAACCGGCTGCGAACCGCGATGTCGGCGTTGCCACGCCCCTACCGTCGGGTCCTGCAACTTCGGCATGACGAGGGGCTGACCTTTGCCCAAATCGCCAAACGGATGCAGAAGCCGTCGGAAGAGGCCGCGCGAAAACTTTGGCAAAGGGCCGTCAAATCGCTCCGCAGCGCCATTTCGCTTGAAATCGCCGGAACGCCCTAGCACCCTGCGACGGCCATGGCCCGTCCGGCCATCAGAGACCTTCCGCTACAATGAGGGGGGTCTTATGACCACTTCGTAAAACCGCCGTTCGGCTGGGATGACGATGACCGATCAACGCCTCGTCGAGTTGATTCGCCGAGTTAGACTTGTCCGTCGACGACTGTTTCTTCAACGGCTTCTCGATCGCATCGGACCGGCGATGGCCCTTGCCGCCGCGGTGTTCCTGCTGTGGCGGTTCGTCCGTCTCATGTTCGCCCCCGGGTTGGACTCGAGCGTCGATCTGTTGGTGGGATGTGTCGCCCTCGCTTTGGCCGGTGTCTGGGTCGTCGTCGATGCCGTTCGCCGGACCCCGCCCTTGCCTCGTGTCGCCTTAGCCATCGACGAGCGGTTTCAGCTACGCGAACGTCTCACGACTGCCTTGGCGATCCCGCCCGAGAGAATCGCCTCGGAAGTGGGGCAGGCCATCCTCGATGATGCGACACGCCGCACGGTATCGATCCGCGTAACCAGCCGGTTTCCAATCCGTCCCACTTGGCGTTTACTCGGAGTGCCGCTCGCCATCGCCGTGGTCGGCCTGGCGATGTGGCTGACCCGTTTGGCCCCTGATTCCGATGATCCCGATTCCCGAGCCGACACGGCCGCCGTGAACCCGACGACCGCCCAAGCCCTCGAACAGTTGAAAGACCGCCTCGCGGCCACGCGGCAACCGGAGCGAACCTCAGACTCGACCACTCGGTCGCCCGACGTGGAGGAGATCCAAGCCCGGCTCGAGCAGATCCTGAAAAAATCAATGTCTACCCCGGAAGACCTTCGGGAACGCCTCGCCGAGGTCTCAGCACTCGAAGAAAACGTTCGCAAGCAAGAGCAACGCCAAGCGGAAATGTTGAGCGAGCTGAAGGAACAGCTGAGCAAACTGGACCGAGCCAGAAAAGACCCGCCCCGCGATCCGGACACACCGCCCGACGCGAAGCAAGACGACGATCCCGTCGATTCTTTGCGTCAAGCGTTGGCCGAGGGCGACACGGCGACGGCCAGAGACGAGATCGATCGATTGAGCAAGCGTTTGAAGGACAAAGACATCGAGCCAAAGGAATTGGATCACCTCCGAGGCGAGCTCGAGCAATTGCACAAAGATCTCAAATCAATTGCCGAGGAGCACGAGCAGGAATTGCAAGAGCGGCAGACGAAACTGGAACAACGACTTGCGGAACAACGAAGGGAATTGGATCAGCAGCTCGCGGAAGGGCAGATCGACCCGCAAGAGTACGAGAAGCAAAAGAAAAACATCGAACAACAAGGGCAAGCGGATGCCCGGCAAATCGAGCAACAGCGTCAGCGGCTGCAACAACTGCAACAGAGCCTCGAGCGTTGTGGGCAGTGCCTCGGCGAAAACGACCGCGACGGGGCGTCGGCCGCCCTGCGTGAGGCGGGCAAACAATTGGACGAGATGGATCGCGAATCGCAGGCACATGAAGCACTGCAAGGCGAGTTGCAACAGATTCGCGATGCTCGTGAAGCCTTGGCCGAGGCCTGTGACAAACCTGGAGGATCACGCATCAAGACGGGCGAAGACGCTGAGGAACTGACACGTCGGCGGGAGGGCGGCAGCGAATCGTCCGGACGCAAGGGACAAGGGGGACAAGGGTCGGGCCGCAGTCGAGTTGGAGTGGGTCGGCGGCCCGACGGCAAACCCATGGATACCGACTCCGCGGACGCCCGGCAGCGAAGCCGCTTTGATCCCAAAGGTGCCAAGATGCAGGTTGGCGTCGCTGGGCAGGCCGAAAGGGTCATCGGCAAAACGTCGGTGACGATCCAGGGCGAGATTCAGCAAGCGGCTCAGGAAGCGCCCGAGGCCATCGAAACCCAGCGAATCCCCCGGAGTTACAAGGACACCACCAAGGGCTACTTTCGCAATATCGGGAACCAGAAATTGGGCAGCAATCCCACCAAGCCGTGACACGGATTCGGGTACGAGACTCGTATCCGGGAGCAAGGGGTCGGAAGAGCAAGCACGGTAGGGGCCGTCGTTGCCGGGACTCGCTCCCGAACGCACAATACCCGCATTGAGACACACTTTCCGCACTTTGATTTGAAGGAACGGAACATGGCCGATAGCTTCGGCGCGCGAGGCACTCTCACCGTCGGCACCGATCAATGGAACATTGTTCGCCTCAGCGCGGTGGAAAAAGCGATTCCCGAGGCGGCCCGACTCCCCTTCTCCCTGAAGGTTTTGTTGGAAAATCTCCTCCGCAACGAGGACGGCGTGACCGTCACCCGAGAGGACATCGAGGCGTTGGCTCGATGGGATCCGAAGGCGGAGCCGGAGCGCGAAATCGCCTTCTCCCCCAGCCGCGTCCTGCTTCAGGATTTCACCGGCGTTCCCTGCGTCGTCGATTTGGCAGCGATGCGCGACGCCGTGGCCCGCATGGGTGGAGATCCGAAAAAGGTCAATCCGCTCCAGCCGGTCGAGTTGGTCATCGATCACTCGGTGCAGGTCGATGAATTCGGCAAACCCGACGCCTTTCGGATCAACTCGCAGTTGGAATTTGAACGGAACCGGGAGCGCTACGTCTTCCTGAAGTGGGGACAGAAAGCCTTCCGCAACTTCCGCGTCGTCCCGCCAGAGACGGGGATCGTCCATCAAGTGAACCTGGAATACTTGGCCCGGGTCGTCTTCACCGATCCGGACAGCCGCACCGCCTACCCAGACACGCTCGTGGGAACCGATTCGCACACCACGATGGTGAATGGCTTGGGGGTGCTGGGTTGGGGCGTTGGCGGGATCGAGGCCGAAGCGGCGATGCTCGGCCAGCCAGTGTCGATGTTGATTCCGCAGGTCGTGGGGTTCCGACTCTACGGCAAATTGCCCGCCGCGGCGACCGCGACCGATCTGGTGCTGACGGTGACGCAAATGCTGCGAAAGAAGGGGGTGGTCGGGAAGTTTGTCGAGTTCTTCGGCGAGGGATTGTCGCAATTGCCGCTTGCCGATCGCGCGACCATCGCCAACATGGCACCGGAATACGGGGCAACCTGCGGTATTTTCCCAGTCGATGCGGAAACGCTGCGTTATC
>JAOAAM010000027.1 GCA_026418875.1 Gemmataceae bacterium
CCCCGCCGGCCGATGGCCTCGCCCCTGTTGGCAAGCGGTCGCCCGGCAGCACTTCGGCCTCGGCAACGTCCAAACGTTCCACCGGCAGCACGTCGGCCTCGGCAACGTCCAAACGCTCCACCGGTGAATACGACCTGGTCATCGTCGAGTCGCCCGCCAAGGCCAAGACGATCAACAAGTACCTCGGCCGGGACTTCCGTGTCATCGCCAGTTACGGCCATGTCCGCGATTTGCCACGCCGCAAACGGAAAGGCGAGGAAATCGCCGGGGTCAAGATCGCGGAAGGGTGGGTGCCGCAATACGTCGTGGAGGATCCCGAGGAGGAGGAAGGGAAAACCGCCGGCCGACGCAAAACTCCCAGGCAAATCCTGGAGGAAATCAACGAGCAGGCCAAGAAGGCACGACGCATTCTCCTGGCGACCGACCCGGACCGTGAAGGTGAGGCGATTGCCTGGCACATTAAAGACGCGCTGAACCTCGACGACGACCGCACCTTCCGCATTCGCTTCAACGAAATCACCAAGTCCGCGGTGCAACAGGCGTTGGCCAACGTCGATCA
Source organism: Gemmataceae bacterium (assembly GCA_026418875.1). Lineage (GTDB taxonomy): Bacteria > Planctomycetota > Planctomycetia > Gemmatales > Gemmataceae > CAKZUU01. The sequence goes on from JAOAAM010000027.1 coordinate 560, forward strand.
CATCAACATGGATTTGGTTCGCGCCCAAGAGGCTCGGCGTGTGCTCGATCGAGTCGTCGGCTATCCCCTGAGCAACTTGCTGGGCAAGAAAGTGACTCGTGGCTTGAGCGCCGGTCGGGTGCAATCCGTCGCCGTGCGATTGATCGTTGAGCGTGAACGAGAAATCGAGGCGTTTCGCTCCGAAGAGTATTGGAAATTGACGGCGCTGCTGACCCCGCGCGAATTGGCCGGGCAGGTCAACTACACGCCGCATCCTTCCGGAACCAAGATTTACTCGACCAAGAAGCGTGCCGACGACGATCCGGAGGAGGAGGCTCGAGAAGAGCGTGCGGAGATCGAGAGCGAGAAGGCCGCGGAAGAGGGCAGCTCCCCTGCCGAGATGGATCAAGCCCCGGATCTGACCGGCGTGCCGAAGCCGCCACCGGGGGCCTTCGATGCGGTCTTGTGGCGATGGGAGGGTGCCGAGCCGCGGATCGCCAACGAGCAGCAGGTGGATGAATACGCCGCCCGGCTGAAGGATGCCGCTTGGGTGGTCACGAAACTCGAGCGGAAGCAGCGGCTCGATCGTCCCTCGCCGCCGTACACCACCAGCACGCTGCAAATGGATGCCAACCGCCGCCTGCGCTTCTCCGCGGATCGGACGATGAAAACCGCCCAAAGGCTCTACGAAGGCGTGGACATCGGCAGCGAAGGCTCCGTCGGCCTGATCACCTACATGCGAACCGATAGCACTCGTGTCTCGGACGACGCCCTTCGTTCGGTTCGTGGATATATCGAGGATCAGTTCGGCCGGTCCTACTTACCCGACTCGCCGAACGTCTATCGGTCGGGCAAAAGCGCGCAGGGTGCCCACGAAGCCATCCGGCCGACCGACCTGGCGAACACTCCCGAGCGCGTCCGCCCTTATCTGAAGCCGGACGAGTACCGTCTGTATGAACTGATTTTCAATCGGTTCGTCGCCAGCCAGATGGCCCCCGCCATCGACGACGTGACCAACGTGGAAGTGACCGCGGGACCGGGGATCTTCAAAGCACAGGGGCGGATCCAGCGATTCGACGGATACCGGCGAGTCTTCCCGACGTCCCGGCCCGACGAAACCGAACTCCCCCCCCTCCGCGAGCAGCAAGACTTGGTGTTGCTGGATCTGTTCGAGAGCCAGCATTTCACGCAGCCGCCCCCACGTTTCAACGAAGCCTCGCTGGTCAAGGCGCTGGAGAAAGAAGGGATTGGCCGGCCCAGTACCTATGCCAGCATCATCGAGACGATTCAAAAACGCGGCTACGTTCAGCAGAAAAACCGCCGATTCTACGCAACCGAGATCGGGAAGCTGGTGACCGACCTGCTGGTCAAGCACTTCCAGGAAGTGATGGATTTGAAGTTTACCAGCCACATCGAGGAGGATCTCGACAAGATCGAGAGCCGCGAGACCGAATACGAAGCCGTGCTGAATGAATTCTGGGGGCCGTTCTCGAAGGCGTTGGCCACGGCTGAAGAGGCCATGCCGAAGGTCAAGGGCCAACAAACTGGGGAAACCTGCCCGAAATGCGGAGCGCCCTTGGTCAAGTTTTACACCAAGCGGCGAGGCGGCGAATTCGTCAGTTGCTCGGCCTGGAAGAAAGATGGCAGCGGCTGCGACTATGTCAAGCCGGTCGATGGTCAGCCCGAACTGCCGCCGTTGAAAGAGGAGGTCGCTTGCCCAACGTGTGGCAAGCCCATGCTAGTCAAGCGAGGACCCCGTGGGCCGTTCCTCGGTTGCAGCGGGTATCCTGAGTGCAAGACGACGATGCGGATCACGGCGGAAGGCAAGGCGGAGTTGACCGCGGCCCCAACGGAACACAAGTGCGACAAGTGCGGTGCCCCGATGGTGATCCGCCGCGGCCGTCGCGGGCCGTTCCTCGCTTGCAGTGCGTATCCCAAGTGTCGCAACGCCCAAGACGTGGATGCAGAGGGCAACCCGGTTCGGCCCGTCGAGACCGGCGTGACTTGCGACAAGTGCCAATCCCCGATGATTGTCCGGCGCGGTCCCCGCGGCCCCTTCCTCGCATGTAGTGCCTACCCGAAGTGCCGCAGTTCCAAACCCATCCCCGAAGAACTGAAGGAGAAACTATCTCAACTCCTGCCGGCACCGAAGCCCAAGGTCGAGGTTCCCCCGATCGAGGTCACGGAAGTCTGCCCTCAATGCGGGTCGGGCATGAAACTGCGACCAGGCCGGAATGGCTATTTCCTCGGCTGTAGCAAATACCCGAAGTGCCGCGGCACGATGCCCGCCCCACCGGAGCTTCTCGAACGTTTGGCGACCGCCCAAGCGAAGTCGGCTACTGCGAGCCCGCCAACCAACTGAGAATCGCTTGCGGATGGCGGAAGGCCGGAGGTCTGAGAACGTTTCCGTTCGGGTTCCAATGGCTCGTCGGGAAGTTCGACGGTTCCTGGCCGGGACCGCGAGCGAGCCAATGTCCGTCACTCGCGCTCCAAGCGATCAATATCGCGATGCCGACGGTCCCTGCGGAAAAAGGGCATGGGTTGTCGCTCCGCGGCCGAAATGGCCTCGTCCACGTTGAGATCGACTCGGGACCAGCCGTATCCCCGGTACACTTTCAGGCCGCGTTGGCGGGCGAGGATTTCTCGCCGTGTCCGACCTTCGGGTGCGTCGGGCCAAGGCCCGGGCTGAATGCGGAAGTCGAAGAAGATCGGCACCACTCGCCGCATGTAGTTCCAGTAGTCCGGGTGGTCCGTTTGGATGACGAATAAGCCGCCCGGTTTCAGCGACCGATGCACTAAGGCGAGAAATGCCGGGCTGATTAACCGCCGATGGGCAGACTTCGGATCGACGTAAGGTTGCGGATGGTAGCAGTGAATCTCCGCCACGCTCCCCGGTGGGACATAATCGCGGAGCAACTCGGTCGCGCCGCCAACGGCGAATTTCAAGTTCGTCAGGCCGCGCTGATTGCCCCGCCGACGGGCATAACGGATGACCACGGGCAAGGTGTCGATGCCGAGATGATCGTGGTCCGGCCGGCTCAGGGCACTGCCCAGCAGGAATCGGCCGTTGCCGCACCCCAGATCCAAGACAACCGGCGCGACCCGCCCAAAGAGCGATGACCAATCGAGCCGCCCTTCTGCCGGCATCCTCTTCAATGCCGTTTGCGTCCACCGTTCCGGGGGCAGGATCACTCCCGGGATGGGGACGCCCCATTCTTCCTCGATGGTGCCGGGTGCGGGTGTGCTCATTCGCGGTGGTGGGACTTTGTTCGCACAAGCCGTCGAATCAGGAGCAGCCTTTCGGGCTTTCACGATTCATGCTGGACTCGTCGGCATCCTCGCTAAAGCATTTTAACTTGACATGGGTGAATCATCGGCAGTTTGGCCTTGGGCACCATGCCAGCAATAGTCGAACAACAACCGCCATTCAATGGCTTGGACCTGGCACAAGGTTCTCTCCTCGGCCGATCCCGTTCCCCGCCAGCGTTCGCAGTCGTCGATGAAGTCGAACGGGGAACGCCAAGTGTAACCCACGGTGGCAGCTTGACGAGCCAGGCGAGGGAAGATCGGATGTTGCCCCACCCGCCGGAACCAGTACTTACTGTTCCACGCATCCGGTTCACGGCGGTGCATGATGCCGTGCCAATAGCTACCCTCGACGGTGGCGATGTCTTGGCTGATCCGGTGCGATTCATCCAGGAAGTCATGATACAACCACAAACCGGCGATGCAGCATCGGGCCAGGTTCGGATCGGTCAGTCGGCGGTTGGCGAATAGCGACTCTGGCGTCAGGGAGAGAAGTCTCGGCCGCACGGGCAGATTGGGCCGGCCCGGCCCCAGTTCCATGACCCGCTCCGGCAAGAGAATGCCGCGAATCAATTCGCCGTAGGTCTCTGGTCCCGTCATCATCCCGCACCCAAGCCGCCTACCCGGAGCGACCGATTCGTCACAACTCGCCTCCGAGCGGGGCGTCGTTCCCCGGAATCATGTTGTTGTCGTCTTAGCTGGGGGCAGTCGATTTGACGATCCGACGGCATCCGAGTCACCGGCCGATCAGTTGGGCGAACCAACCTCGCGGTCCAGCCGGCGGACGCTTGAGTTGTTCTCGTTCCGCGTCGGAGAGGTAGCGCATGAGGCGGGAGCGTTTGCGACTCGCAGCGCCATCGAGCCAGGTCTCCCACTGCCCCTGCACGGCGATGCCCAGTAAACTCACGACCACGACGGCGAGGTTGAGACCCAGAACGTTTTCACCCGCCCAGACGCTCGGCTCGAATCGCTGTTCCGTGGCGGCCTCGACGAGCAAGAGAATCGAATGAGTCGCGATGCACGTCCCCGCAAAGCTCGTCAGCAAGCGGATTTGAAGACGATACAGCAGCGTCCCGATGATGCCGCCGGTGAGGAAGACAATCAGCGGCTCTTGGAAGCTCGGCAAGACACGTTGCGAGATCGCCCACAACG
>JAOAAM010000050.1 GCA_026418875.1 Gemmataceae bacterium
ATGGAATCTCGGTCGAAACGGCTTCGCTCGTGACCCTATCCGTGGCCACACCACTGACGGGAAACACATCCCTGCCTGGTCATCGCAGCCGAGCCTTGAAACGGGCGTCGCCACTCGGCCCACGGAGACGTCTCCCCAGGCCGACCCGATAATCGCCTTGAGTATAGCCCAACTTGTTCGCCAGTGTCAATTCGATCGTCTGCCACTTTTCTCCAAATTCCCTCGTCTGCCCTTCCGAATGCGGCCGGAGAATGGCACGGCGAATTCTTCGTCCCCATGCCGCGCTGGTGGTTGCCCGACAGCGATCTCGCCGCCGCTGCCGAACGGCTGTGGCCACCGCATGTCCCGATTGTCGGAGTGGCCCGCGACGGTTCCCTCGACCTACCAGCTCGAATACCGTGACCTCATCGCAGGAAGTGGGCAAGAACTGGGCAGGAAGTGGGCAACAAGCGCGCAGGAAGTGAGCAAGAAGTGGGCAACAAGCGGGCAATAAGCGGGCAACAAGCGGAGGAAGGCTCCATGCGTGGATTGGTCCTGGCGCTGGTGTGGTTGCCGAGTGTTTGGGCCGAGACCCCGGCCGATCTTCGGACACGAAAGACGGGGGCCGATTGGCCGCGGTTCCTCGGGCCGACCGGCGACAGCATTTCGCCCGAGCGAGGAATCCTGAAGCAATGGCCCAGAAACGGCCTACGGGTCGTTTGGCAAACGGAGTTGGGTCTGGGATACGCGCCCCCCACTATCAGCCGCGGGCGATTGTTCCACTTCGACGCCTTCCCATCCGAACGACGACCCAACCACACCGCGCGATTAACCTGCCGGGAAAGCGAAACCGGCAAGGAAATTTGGCGCTTCGAGTATGCCTTCCAATACGACGATATGTTCGGTTACGACAATGGCCCGCGGTGCTGCCCCGTCGTCGATGACGATCGCGTTTACATCCACGGTGTCGAAGGGATGTTGCACTGCCTCTCGGTTGCCGACGGTCGGTTGCTATGGAAAGTGGACACTCATGCGAACTACAAGGTCATCCAGAATTTTTTCGGTGTCGGCAGTTGCCCGGTGGTCGATGGTGATTTGCTGATCGTCCCAGTTGGCGGCAGCCCCGACGGATCCGATCCGCAAGATTTCATGGGCTTGAAAGGCAACGGCACGGCACTCGTAGCCTTCGACAAACGGACCGGCCAAGAGCGTTACCGGCTGGGCGACGAATTGTCGAGCTATTCCACGCCCATCGTGACCACAATCCAGGACCAGCGCGTCGGGTTGTATTTCGCTCGGGGCGGATTGCTCGGCTTCGACCCGCAACAAGGGAAGCTCCTGTTCCACTTCCCTTGGCGGGCTCGAATCCTCGAGAGCGTCAATGCGGCGAACCCCGTCGTCGTTGGGGATCGCATCCTGGTCAGCGAGTGTTATGGGGTAGGGTCGGCACTGTTGCGGTTGAATCGTGACAAAGTCGAAGAGGTTTGGACCGACCTGGGCCGAGGCCGGACCGCTCGTCTGCGCTGCCATTGGAACACGCCGATCCACGTGGATGGCTATGTGTATGGTTGCTCCGGGCGGCACACCAACGAGGCGGAACTCCGCTGTGTCGAGTGGGCCACCGGAAACGTCGTTTGGCGTGAACGGGGCATGACCCGCGGCTCGCTGCTGCTCGTGGACGGCCACTTCCTGTACTTGTGCGAAGACGGGCTGCTCGTCCTCATCAAGGTCAATCCCCAGCGATACGAGGAGGTCGCACGCTGGGACTTGGGAGAGGCCGGGCTGCTGGAGTATCCTTGCTGGGCTGCTCCGGTACTCAGCCACGGGTTGCTCTACCTACGGGGCAAAGGGCGGCTGATTTGTGCCGAGCTGATCCCGAATCCGCAACCGTAACACAGTCGCCGAAGGACCCCGCGAGTCACGATGTTTCCACTGCCATCGCGCGAGCTAAAGCCAGGGCTTCCGCTCGGGTGGTCAATGTGCCATCCAACTGTTGTTCCCGAATCTGATCGAGGATGCGTTTGAAGTCCGGGCCGGGTGTCAAACCCATGGCTTTCAAGTCGTTGCCGGTGATCAGCGGCGGTGGGTCCAACTCGCCTCGCTGCTGCCACTCGTCACGCCGTTGAGAGGCGACGTCGACGGGCTTCGGATCAAGGCACTGAGCCAGCCGATTGGCGCGGGCCAACGTGATCAAGTCGCCGGATCCAGGATGGCCGAGCAACGGTTTCAATCGACTCGGACGTGCCGTGGGTGCCTCGTCCAAATCGTGATGATGCTCGATCAGCCAGACGATCCGGTCTGTTTCGGCATTGGAGAGCCGCAGGCGCTCGCTGATGCGTGCGGCCATCTCCGAGCCAAGACGTGGGTGATCGGCGTAGGGCGGCTCCTGACCGGCTGCCCCTTTGCCGACGTCGTGCAGCAGGGCGGCCATCGCCACAGGGAAGGAGATCGGTTCGGGCAGGTGTTGGATCACCTCCAGTGCGTGCTGCCAGACGGTGATTCCGGGGCGGGTGTCAGCCTGGTTCGGAAGGGGGAACAGCGGCTCCAGCTCGGGGAAGATGGGGGGGATCAACCGCAACTCTTGCATCAGTGTGAGGCCCCGCAGGCGCGTCGGATGCATCAGCAGTCGGCGGAGTTCGTCGGCGATCCGTTCCGCGCTGACCACCGTGATTTGCGGGGCCATCTCGGCGATCGCGGCGGCGGTGTCCGGTTCGATGGTCAGATCGAATCGAGCCGCGAAGCGAATTGCCCGGAGCAAGCGGAGTTTGTCCTCGGCGAAACGGGCACGGGGATCGCCGATCGCTCGAAGTCGCCGGTCCCGCAAATCCTCTTGGCCGCCGACATAGTCGATCAGGCGGTTCTCCAGCGGGTCGTAAAACATGCCGTTGATCGTGAAGTCCCGTCGTCGGGCATCCTCACGGGCCGTCGCAAAGACGACGGTGTCGGGTCGTCGGCCATCGGAATACGGACCGTCGGCACGGAAGGTGGCCACTTGGACATGGAAGTGTCCGCCGTTCTTTCGCGGTCCGATCACCTCGACCACGCCGAAGTTCGCGCCGACTTCCTTGCTGCGGGGGAAGAGTCGGCGGACCTGATCCAAGCGGGCATCGGTGGCGACGTCGTAGTCCGCAGGGGCCAGGCCGAACGATTCATCCCGGACGCAACCGCCTGCCCAATAGGCGACAAACCCCGCCTCCCGCAATCGCCGAACGACTTCCAGAGCAAACTCCCGTTCGGTCATCGGATCAGGACGCCTCCGCTTCCACGGTCGAATCGCCCAGCAACTTGTTGCGGATCTCGGGCGGAATCTCGACGGACCTCAAACCCTGTCTCTTATACACATCT
>JAOAAM010000064.1 GCA_026418875.1 Gemmataceae bacterium
GTGACGCCGTGGAGCAGGAAGGTCGGCGCCGGCTCCTGGCCACCGGCCAGGCCGGCCAGCCCCGCCGCTTTCTTCACCGCGTCCTCCAAGTAGCCGATCTCGTCGATCAACTTGTAATGCTTGGCGGCCTGCGCCGTGAAAATCCCTCCGTCAGCGAGCTTCCGGTCGTAGGGGATCGTTTTCCCGGGGATGATGTTCCCCTTGTCATCGTAAACCGGGGTCTCGTTCGGCAGCGACCGACCGTCGATGTCCACGCGATCCAGTTTTTGGGTCAACATCCCCTTCAGGTGTGGTCGGCCAGCTTCGACGATCGAGAGAAACTGGGTGTAGGCGTTGTCCACCATGTCTTGCCAAACTTGCCGTTCTTGCGGCGACATTTCGTGAAACATCGACCCGGAGCCTTTCACGTCCCCCGCCTTGATCAGCACCATCTTGACGCCGTTGTCCTCGGCCAGCTTGTGGACGTTCAAGAGCGAGGCATACACGCCGATCGATCCGGTGATGGTCGTGCGTTCGGCAAAGATGAATTCGGCCGGCATGGCGATGTAATAACCGCCGGATGCCGCCATCGCGCCCATCGACACGACCAGATGCTTCGGCGAACTTTCAAACCGCGGCGAGTTCCCCTGACGCAGCTCCGTGAGCCGCTTGTGGATCGCATCACTGGCGGTGATCGTGCCGCCGGGGCTGTCGATCCGCACGACGACGGCTTTCACGCTAGGGTCCTTGGCCGCCTTGTCGATCGCCCGCAGGGTGGGGTTGATCATTTCATCCAGCAACACCCCCTTCACCGGCACGATCGCGACTTTGTCCGATGCCGAACGGTCGCCGCTGAAGTGTTTTTCTCGGACCATGCCCACGTCGTCCGAGGCGATCGGCGAGAAGCTCGATGCGAACAAGCCGAGGCAAAGCAACACGTTGAAGCCGAGAGAGGCCAGCAGCATCAGGGTGAGGAGCAATCGACCGAAGCCGCTCCCGTTGCTGCCGCTGCGAGTCCCGCCTTGGAACGGCGGCACGGGGCGCGCCGAGGGCGGCGGACTGGAACGCTGTGCCGGCAGCACCATGGGCGGCAGAGGCTCCGATGCTGGCTGGTGCGGAAGGGGTTCGCTTTCGGAATTCATGACAGCTCGCAGCTCGAGTGGTTCTGCGGATGGTCAGCCCGCCCGGTTGACCGGGAACTTCGCGGTTCCGGCGCTATTCTAGAACGGCTCACTCCCCCGCTTCCAGAGTCCAAGAGAAAACCCCGGCTCAGGCAGGCGGCAACCTCCAGAGCCGGGGCTTTGGATCTGGCACGGTCGGGGGCTTACGTCTGCAAGTTTTGCAGCATTTCGCGCAACGGGACCAGCCGACGGCCGCGAGGCTCGTCAATGTCCAGGGCCTTCAGGATGCGTCGGCGGATCTCCGCCTGCACGTCGTCGATGGCACTCGGCGCGGTACTGGTGAGCGTGATGAAGCCGCCCGCGCGACGGTCATGCCCGCCGGCGCGGCCCATCGACCCCACCACCTGCCGCAGCACTTCCCCAGCCTTCGCTCCCGGGGCCGTTGTCCGGACCGACAAAATCATCCGGTTCTTGCAAACCCCGCCGACGAGCACCCAATCCACTTGCTCGAACCGCATCATGAAGTCGCAGACTTCGGCGGCGTGCTCGGCCTGGTCCATCTCGTTGATCCAGCAGAGCATCAGCCGGTTGTACACGAACGCATTCTGCAAGGCTTGCAGGATGGATTCGTAGTAACTTTCCGGCAGTCGAGCGTTGCGGATTTGGGCCAACAGGTCCTTGTCCGCCAGCGGATAGAGGAACTGCATGGCGGCATCGTCGAGCGGGGCCGCCTCTCGCGGGTAGCCCGAAACTTCGGTCTCGATGCCGTACATCAATGCCGTCGCCACCCGCTTCGGCAAGGGGATCTCCTGCTCGATCAGATAGCGGGTCACCAACGCGCAGGTCGAACCGACCTTGCGACGGATGTCCACGAACGGAACCCCTTCCACGTTCCCCGGGGTGTCGTGGTGGTCGATCACGGCGTACAGCGGGCAAGTGGCGTCGAGGTTGTGTCGGCCCGTGTTCGGCTGGCTGTCGACCATGACCACCGCTTCGCCTTCGTGCCAGGAAATTTTGTCCACCGGCAGAAGCTCGATGTTCAGCAGGTCGACCATCGCCCGGTTTTCCGCCCGGCTGATAGGACCGTCCCGCGTGATCCGCGTCGGCTTCGCCAGGCAATACTCCACCAGGAACGACAACCCCAACATGCTGCCCAAGCTGTCCGGGTCGGGGTGAACGTGGGAAACAAACGTGATGCGGCTGGCTGTCTCCAGCCCCCGCAGGAACCGATCCGAACGACGGGATGAGGAAGGTGCACCGCTGGTGCAACTACCGTCTTCGGAAACGGCGCCGGAACGCGCCATAAACCTGTGTCCTCGGAAGGAATCGTTGCCCGGGCACTCGCCCGAGACCCGTCAGCGGCAGTTCCGAAGAACCCCCACCGACCACTTCTTTGTACCCGATCCTCGCCAACCTGCCAAGCGCCGCCCGCTTCCGGGTCGATCTCGGAAAACGGCCGAAATTCATAACACTCTTTTGGGATTTATCTTGCGGAAATTCCGACAAACAAAACCTCGTCTTGGCGACTTGCTCCCGCCCCGATTCTCGTTTTGCCGGTGCTGCCAATCACTCGGGCCGACCCATGCCGCAACCAGCCGCCGCCAAGCACTTTTGGTCAAGATTCGCCTCGGTCAAGCGGTCGAGCGGATGCATGCCCTCCCTGACGGAGGATTTCGGCAAGAATCGAGACAAAACGGACCGGCAGCTGATGAAGACGGGAAGGCGGATTAGTTAATTTTCGTGACGTAAATCCATTTTTGAAAAGTGTTTGCGACGAAAAAGCCGGCAGTTGTGCCCCTTCGGACCAAGCCGATCCGAGGAAAATGATCCTCGTTCGTCCCGTGAGTGGGTTGTCCCGTCTTGTCCGCACTCGAGGCCGCTGGAGGCTCGGACGAACTCCGGGATCCGTGCCGTGCACCTGCTACTTGGCGGGTCAAGTGCTCCGTTCATGTAGTGTGTCGAGCATCAACTGATGGATGTGGCCATTGCTGACGACTTGGTCTGGCGCGAAGCAGTCCTCCCCCGCACCGTTGACCCGGCTGATCTTGCCACCTGCCTCGCGGACCAAGACGAAGCCGGCGGCGACGTCCCAGGGGTGGTTGTCCCATGCCCAGTAACCGTCCATCCGGCCGCAGGCGATCCAAGCGAGGCTCAGGGCCGTGGTGCCCAACCGGCGGAGTGACTGGGCACGGTCGGCGAAGCGGAGCCACCACTCGGTGGCGCGGCGGGTGGCATCCGCTTGCGGTGCGAAGCCGGTCCCTAACAAAGCCTCGCCGAGGTCGGCGACGGAACTGACCCGGATCCGTTGATCTCCCAAGTAGGCCCCGTGACCCTTCGCTGCCGAAAACATCTCCCCGGATCGGGGGTCGAAAATCACGCCGACGACGACCTCGCCCTCCACGTACAGGCCGATGGACACGCAATACAGGGGGCAGTCGTGGACGTAGTTGGTCTTGCCATCGAGCGGATCGACAATCCAGGCCGGCGGGGAGTTGGCGGGCGGGCGATTCTTGGCCGCGTCCCCCTCCTCCCCGATGAAGCCGTGGTCGGGAAAGCGGCGGTGCAGGTAGTCGCGGATGGCGTCTTGGGCGGCGTGATCCGCTTCCGAGACAAGGTCGAAACGGCCTTTCTCCCGGGCGGTGAAGCGACCCCGCCATTGCTCCAGGCAAGCCGCACCGCGGCGGGCCGCCTCCTTGGCAGCATGCAACCAGTTCAGCAACTGATGATCGGCCATCGTCGATCCTCTGCCTCCTCAACTTTGCCGCCCCTGGAGCCGTTCATGAGTGTCCCGAGAGTGTTCCAGGATCCGCCCAAGATCCTTCCAAAGGCCTCCCAAGGATCCTCGCAAGAGCAGTCCAGGATCATCCCAAAATTATCCCAAGATCACCCCGAGATCATCAGGTTCGACCAAATTGTCGGTCAAGGTCCTTGCGGCTCAACATCAACGACGTGGGCCGACCGTGGGGGCAATGGTGCATGTCTTGCGCCAGGTGCCGTTGCTCCAAGAGGAGCTGAATTTGCTCTGGTGTCAGTCGGTCGCCGGCCTTGACGGCGGCTTTGCACGCCATCGTGCTGATCAACCGATTCAGCAAGACCTCCCGCGGTGGCAAACGACCCTGTGCCGTCAAGAAATCGACCACCTCCCGCAGCAGGGCCGTCGGCGAGGCCGCAGATAGCAACGTCGGGTAACTGTGAATCACCACGGTGCCGTGGCCAAACTCTTCGATCTCCAAACCCAGTTCCGCCAGTTCGTCGCGAACACTCAACGCCAAGGCGGCGGCTTCGGCTCCCAGATCCACCGGCTCGGGGATGAGCAGTCGTTGCCGCTCCATCGGGCCGTACCGCAATCGCTCTCGGAATTGCTCGAACAGGATGCGCTCATGCAACGCATGTTGATCGATCACCAGCATGCCTTCCGGTGTCTCCAAGATCAGGTAGGAGTTGTGAATCTGAATGGCTTGCGGCGACGGCGATGTCGGGAACAACCCTTCGGACGTTGGGTCGAGGTTTCGGCTCGGCAGGGCAGCACCCTCGTCGGGCAGCGGCGTCGGCCATGCTGGAACGATCGCCTCGGCAGGGAACGCTTCCGTGGCGATCGACGTGGCCGTCCCCGGCGTTGTCAACGCTTCCGGCGCTTTCGGCAACCCTGGCGATGTCGTGGTGCCTGATGCTGCCCCGACGCTTGGCGATGTCGTGGTGCCTGATGATGCCCCGACGCTTGGCGATGTCGTGGTGCCTGATGCTGCCCCGACGCCTGGTGCTGCCACCGTGCCCGGTGTGCTCACCGTGCTGACCGCCACCCACGGGCCGGACGTGGTGGGGACGGCTCGCGGCGGCAGGTCGGTCCGAAGGGGCG
>JAOAAM010000005.1 GCA_026418875.1 Gemmataceae bacterium
GTCTCGTGGGCTCGGAGATGTGTATAAGAGACAGGCTCTCGTTCTGGCGCGTCGCCGCCGATGAAATCAATTACCGACGCTTCTTCGACGTCAACGAACTCGCCGCGATCAGTACCGAACGCGAGGAAGTTTTTCTTGCCACGCATGAATTGATCCTCCACTGGCTGGCGGACGGCTCCCTCGACGGCCTGCGAATCGACCATGTCGATGGGCTGTACGACCCGCGGCAGTATCTCGACCGACTGCAACAGCACTACCTTCTGGCGGCGGCGCGACGCCTGCGGGATGCGGAGCCGGCCTTCCGCGAGTTGGATTGGTCCGCGCTGGAGGGGCCGCTGCGAGAACGCCTGGCCGACATGCTCCGGGATAGCCGATCACGACAGGAATTGCCCCCCCTGTATGTCGTCGTCGAGAAAATCCTCAGCGGGGACGAGCGACTGCCGGAAGATTGGGCCGTCTACGGCACGACGGGTTACGAATTCCTGGCCCAAGTCAACGGCCTGTTCGTGGCTCCGAATCGGGAGGCATTCACCCGGCTGTATCACGAATATCTCGGCGACGACCCGCGCTTCTCCGAGGTGGCGTATCAGTCGAAGCGGCTGGTGCTGCAATCCGCGATGTCCAGCGAATTGCAAATGCTCGCCCACCAGCTGGATCGCCTCGCCCAGAAACATCGCTGGTCACGCGATTTCACCCGGAACACCCTCCGCCACGTCCTTCGGGAGATCATCGCTCACTTCCCCGTCTATCGGACCTACATCGGGGAAGGCGAGGTCCACGACACCGACCGTCGGGCCATCCTCCGAGCGATCCGCGGGGCGAGGCAACGCAATCCGGCCACTTCGTCGGCGTTGTTCGAGTTCGTTCGGCGAACGGTCTTGCAAGAGCCGATCCATCCGACCGCGGTCGATGCCGACTTCGCCTTGGAACAACGTCGTTTCGCCGGCAAGTTCCAGCAACTCACCTCGCCGGTGCTGGCCAAAGGCATCGAGGACACCGCGTTCTACCGCTTCAACCGCCTGCTGTCGCTGAACGAAGTCGGCGGCGACCCCGAGCGCTTCGGCACGACCCCCGCTCAGTTGCATCGATTTTTCGTCGAACGTCAGCGGACCTGGCCATTGTCGCTCTCCACCACCGCCACCCACGACACCAAGCGGGGCGAAGACGTGCGGGCACGGCTAAACGTCCTCTCCGAAATCCCCGAGGCGTGGGCGAAAGCACTTCGCCGTTGGCGCGAGTGGAATCAACCTCATCGATTGATCCTCGACGACATGGAAGTCCCCGACGCCAACGAGGAGTACTTCCTCTACCAGACTCTCGTCGGGGCCTGGCCCATGGACGACTTCGCCAACGCCGGTTGGAGGGACGGCGAGGCACCGCCCCCCCTCGCCGCTGGGCTGCGCGACTCGTTCCTCGCCCGCATCCAAGACTACATGTCCAAGTCGCTCAACGAGGCGAAGGTGCATAGCAGTTGGATCAATCCGGATCCGGAGTACGACGCGGCGATGCGGCAGTTCGTCGCCCGCATTCTCGACCCGGAGAAAAGCCCCGAATTTTTCGCCGACATCCGACGTTTCTCCCGCGAGATCAGCCATTGGGGTTGTTTCAATTCGCTGGCACAGCTGGTTCTGAAGCTGACCGCGCCCGGAGTGGCCGACGTTTATCAAGGCACGGAGTTATGGGACTTGAGCCTGGTCGATCCGGATAATCGCCGATTGGTGGACTACGACCAGCGCGGCCGTCTGTTGCGGCAACTGCAAGCGGAAAGCACTACGGACCTGGGATCACTGTGCCGCAAGCTGCTGTCGCGGAAGGAGGATGGCCGCATCAAGATGTACATTTTGTGGCGGAGTTTGCAAGCGCGTCGGCGATTTCCGGGGTTATTCACGTTTGGTGAATATCTGCCGTTGGAGGTTCGGGGCGAGTACTCTGACCATGTGTTCGCTTTTGCCCGCCGCCAAGAAGCGGCGACAGCGATCGTCGCCGTGCCACGGTGTCTGACCATTCTGGGTCCGGACTTGGTTCTGCCGCTGGGCGAGCGATGGGGCGACACCTGGTTGGCCTACTCCGAGCAAGCCGAGCCGATGTCGTGGATCGACCAGTTCAGCGGTCGCCGACATCGGGGAAATGGCTGGAGGCTGGCCGATCTCTTCGCCGATCTGCCGGTCGCCTTGCTGCGGCGAGACGACGAGACGGGCCCGTCCCGAACGTGACCGACGCTCCATCCAGCGAGGGCACGCGGCTTCGTATACTAAATCTTCACGATTCAGCGCTCCCTCACCGTCGAGGACTCATCCATGCGTCGATTGGGACTGCTCATCCTCTGGGGCTTGGGACTTCCCTTGGGCCTGTTTGCGGAACCGAATCCGAATGACACCCGCCTGCTGACACAACCAGCGGTCAGCAAAGACAAGATTGCCTTCGTGTATGCCGAAGACCTCTGGGTCGCCGACTTGGACGGCAAGAATCCGCGTCGTTTGACTAGCGACCTCGGGGCGGAGGGCTACCCCGCATTCTCGCCCGATGGGCAGTGGATCGCGTTTACCGGGACCTATGAAGGCAACACCGATGTCTACATCGTTCCGGTCACGGGCGGCGTGCCCCGGCGCTTGACCTATCACCCCGGGCCGGACATCGTCCGCGGCTTCTCTCCGGATGGCAAGGTGCTGTTCAATTCGGATCGGAATGTTTACACCCGCCGCCACATGCAACTGTTCCTGGTCGACATCACCGGCGGCATGCCCGAACAGCTTCCTATCCCGCACGGGTTCGAGGCGAGCTTTTCCCCCGATGGCACCCGCATCGCTTACTGCCCGCAGCGCGATGCGACCCCGCAATGGAAGAACTACCGCGGCGGCACCCACAGCCGCATCTGGATCTACCACCGCCGAAATCACGAGGTCGAGCAGATCCCGCAGCCTGAGGGCCGATGCAATGACCTGGACCCGAATTGGCTGGGCGATCAGATCATCTTCCGCTCGGATCGGAACGGCGAGTACAACGTGTTCACCTACGATCCCCAGAGCAAAGAACTGAAACAACGGACGTACCACGAAGACTTCCCCGTACTCGACATCGCCGTCGGGAGTGGGAATGTCGTCTACGAGCAGGCGGGTTACCTGCACCGCTTGGACGTGAAAGAGGGGAAGAGCGAGCGGCTGAAGATCGGCGTGACCACCGACCTCACCGAGATTCGCCCCCGCTTCGCCAAAGGATCGAAATACATCCGCGGGTCGGCGATTTCTCCCAGCGGCGCTCGGGCCGTCTTCGAGTTCCGCGGCGAGATCGTCACTGTCCCCGCCGAGAAGGGCGATCCCCGTAACCTGACAAACACCCCTGGTGCGTGTGAGCGCGACCCGGCATGGTCCCCCGATGGGAAAAAGGTCGCGTACTTCGGCGATGCGTCGGGCGAGTATGAACTGTACGTTGTGCCACAAGATGGCAAGGGCGAGGTGAAGAAGTACAAGCTTGAAGGCTCCGGGTTCTATCAGAACCTCGTCTTCTCCCGCGACAGCAAGAAAGTCGCCTTTGTGGACAACTCGCAGTCGTTGTACGTTCTGGACTTGGAGAGCGGCAAACAGACGAAGGTGGTGGAGCCGAAGTACGACCTGGCCGCGGGGCTGAAGACGAGCAGTTGGTCGCACGACAGCCAATGGCTGGCGTATGCGATGGAGAATGCCGCCCAGATCTCGCAAGTGTTCGTCTATTCGCTGGAGCAAAACAAGTCGTTTCCGATTACCGACGGGTTGAGCGAGGCCCGCGAGCCGGTCTTCGACTTGAACGGTAAGTACTTGTACTTCTTGGCATCGACGGAGAGCGGCATGAGCAAGCACACGTTCATGCAAAGCTGGGCGGATACCCGGCCGCCGCGATTCACGCTCAACGTCGTCGTGCTGCGGAAGGACCTGCCCAACCCGTTCCAGCGAGAGAGCGATGAGGAGAAAGGCGAGTCGCGACCGGAAGGCGGCCGGCCCGAGGGGAATCGCCCGGCAGGCAATGGCAATGCCAACGCTGGCGGCGAGCAGCCGGAGGAAGGTCGGGAGCGGCCCCGTCCGCCGATGGGAGTCGCCGGCCGAGCCACTGGCCCGCTGAAGATCGACCTGGAAGGGATCGAGCAGCGCATCCTGTCTATCCCCGTCGGCAGTGGTAACTTCTCCAGCCTCCAGGCCGGACCGCCGAATCAACTGTTCTACCTGAGTCGTGGCGAAGTTCGCATGGACGAGGGTGGCCCTCGGGGCGGGGCGATGCCGGGAGCCACTTTGAATCGTTACGACATGGAGCGGCGTCGGAACGAGACCGTGCAAGCGTCGGTGATGAGCTATGATCTGACGCCCGACGGCCGCCGCATGCTGTATCGATCCGGTCCTTCGACGTGGATCATCGCCCCGACGACAGGTGGCGGGGCGGGGGCAGCAGCGGCTGCGGCTGCCGCCATGACCGCGGGGCGTCGCGGTCCGGGAGGTCCGGGTGGCGACACTCCTCCCGCGCCGAGCGGCGATGCCGGACCCAAGACCCTCAACGTCGAAGCCATCGAAGTTCGCGTCGATCCCAAGGCCGAGTGGCGGCAAATCTTCACAGAAGCTTGGCGCATCAACCGCGACTATTTCTACGATCCCAACATGCACGGTGCCGATTGGCCCGCCATGAAGGCCAAGTATCAGCCGTTCCTCGAAGACTGCACCACCACGTCCGACCTGTACCGTGTCATCCGCTGGATGCTCAGCGAATTGGCGGTCGGGCACAGCTACCAGACCGTGGGTGAGCGACCCTTCGAGAAGAAGACGGTGCCCGGCGGGTTGCTCGGTGCCGACTACGAAGTCGCCAACGGCCGGTATCGCTTCAAGAAAATCTACGGGGGTGTGAATTGGGATCCGCGGCTGCGCTCCCCGCTCACCGCACCCGGAGTCAATGTCAAGGAAGGCGAGTATCTTCTCGCTGTCCGTGGCGTCGACCTGAAGCCGCCGACCGAAATCTTCTCGCTGTTCGAGAACACCGCCGGAAAATCCATCGAGATCACCGTCGGTCCGAATCCGGATGGCAAGGACAGCCGCACCGTCACCGTGGAACCGCTGGAAAGCGAAACCTCGATCCGCAACCTGGACTGGGTCCAGGGCAACATCAAGAAGGTGCACGAAGCCACCAACGGTCGGGTGGCCTATGTGTACGTTCCCGACACGGCGATGGGCGGGTTGACCTCGTTCAAGCGCTACTTCTTCCCGCAGATCGACAAGGAAGCAGTCATTATCGATGAACGCTTCAACGGCGGCGGCTGGATCGCCGACTACTACATCGACATCCTGCGCAAGCCGTTCATGAGCTACTTTGCCCCGCGATACGGGGCCGACTGGCGTATCCCCAGCGCGGCGATCCACGGCCCGAAGGTCATGATCATTGACGAAGGGGCCGGCTCGGGCGGCGACATGCTGCCCTGGATGTTCCGCAAGAACAACCTCGGCAAACTCGTGGGCAAACGCACTTGGGGCGGGCTGGTCGGTATCGGCGGTTACCCGACGCTGATGGACGGCGGCTCCGTGACGGCCCCCCGCTTCGCCTTCTGGGCACCCGAATCACCTTGGGGCATCGAAAACGAAGGTGTCGCTCCGGACATCGAAGTCGAGCAATGGCCCAAGGACGTGATCGCTGGCCGCGACCCGCAGTTGGAAAAGGCCATCGAGGTGGTCATGGAGGAACTGGCCAAGAACCCACCGCCCAAGCATGAGCGACCGCCCTACCCGGTGCGAGTGCGGAAACCGGCAGCGGGGGCTCAAGGTGCCGGTGGGTCCGGCAAGTAACCGTTGGCAAACCTCCCTCCCCAGGGCGGCTGCGTCGGCTTTCGGGTCGATGGCAGCCGCCTTTTTTTCGGCATTATCCATCGAGTGTCGGCCAGTGGCTGGGCGGGTCGGCGACGATCTCGAGCCGTTCCCGCCTCGTCGGATGGATGAACCCCAAACTGCGGGCGTGCAGGGCAATGACTCGGTCCTGCGGCAACACGCCTTCGGGACCGAATGGCACATTCGAGCCGTACAAAATGTCACCCCAGATCGGATGGCCGCGGACGGCGGCTTGCACCCGCAATTGATGCGAGCGGCCCGTCTTGGGCCGAAGCTCCAGCAGGCTCCCGCCCCC
>JAOAAM010000092.1 GCA_026418875.1 Gemmataceae bacterium
CCCTCGTCCGGCCGGCCGGCACGAGCCAACATCAGGCCGACGCTCTTGGTGTAATGAACGTTCCCGGGTTCGAGTTGGGCGGCCCGCGACAAATTCTGGATCGCCTCGTCGAATCGTTGCTGCCGACCGAGCACCATGCCACGCTCGAACCACAACGAGGCATCGTTGGGCGCGTGGGTCAGCGCCTGGTCGAGCGTGGAGAGAGCCGTCGCGTGGTCGCCGACGAGGCTGCACAGCCGGCCGAGTCCCAAATAGGCCGGGATATGCCGGTTGTCGATTTGGATGGCCCGTTGGTAGTTGTGCCGTGCCAAGGACAGTGCTTTTTGCCGTTGTTCTGCCGAGCGCTGCTGGTCGGTGGCCAATTGGCTTTGCACTTCGGCAATTTTGACGAGGGTTTCCGGTTTGCCATCGGCCTGCGTGACCAGGGTGTCCGGCTCGCTGCGGCGAACGACTCGGGAACCGCGCTTGGTCCGTGACTTGCCGGCCGAGCTTTCCGCGGCTGGCACGGGATTGTAAGGATCGGTGCTGATCACTTCGCGTCGGGTGCAGCCAATCAAGCTGCCCAACGCCAGCCCCCCCAACCAAAGCAGCTTGCGACGATCCATGTCTTCCCCGCCACTGTGTCGGGCCACCGATCCTGGGTCGGAAGTCTCGCAGGCAGCCCCGTTTGCCTGATCACGTGAATTCCGCGATGAACGTAGAGGCCGCTTCCGCGATCAATTCGCGCGTGAGATGCACAGGCTGCCGCCTGTATCGACAAATCGACTGAACGATCTCCAACAAATCTCGCGCATCGCTGGCCCGTGGGCATCGTCCTTGCTCGTAGTAGCGCTGATACAGGTACTCGACCGCCTCCGGACTAGGGTTCATGCCGAGTTTGCGGCACATGTTGTTGAAAATCTTCTCGTATACGTCCCGTTGGGGAGCCAGGATTTGAACCTTGTGCCGGATACGCCGGAGGAATGCGTCGTCCACTAGATCTTTGGGATCCAGGTTCGTCGAGAAGATGATGAGTTGCTCAAATGGGACTTGGAACTTCTTGCCGCTGGCCAGGGTGAGGAAGTCGTGCCGATCTTCCAGCGGAAGGATCCAACGGTTGAGCAATTCCTTGGGGCTGACGATTTGCCGGCCGAAGTCGTCGATGAGGAACACCCCGCCGTTGGCCTTGAAATGGATCGGGGCTTGGTAGAAGTTGGCGTCGGCGTTGTAACGCAAGTCGAGCATGCTGAGCGTCAGTTCCCCGCCGGTCACGATTACGGGGCGTCGGATGCGGACCCAACGGGCATCCAGGTTGCCGGTGCTCAGCAGTCGGCGGACGGCGGCGTCGGCATCCTCGGGCATGTCCAACCCAGCGGAATCATCCACCTGATGCAGCGTCGGGTCGAACACAGTCACGATGCTGTGATCCGCGAGAAAGGCATGCGGGACGTAAATGGCTCCACCGGCCGAATTCATGAAATCGCCAATGGCTCGCGCGATCGCCGTCTTCCCATTGCCCGGGGGACCGTAAATAAACACGCTCTTGCCGCTGATGATGGCCGGGCCGATGGCGTTGAATAATTCCTCCCGTAGCACCAGGTGCGTGAAGGATGCTTTGAGCGTCTCCGGCGTGCAACTGATCCCCGTCACCGCTTGCCGATAACATTGCTCGACGTAGTCCTCCAGCGGCACCGGAGCGGGACCGATATACGCACATTGCCGAGTCGCTTCATGGGCACGCTGCCGGCCCAAGTCGGTCAGGTTGAAGCGATAGCTCACCTCGCCGACCAAGTCGCCGCCCGACACCTCGATGCACTTCTCATCCTTCAAAAACTTCAGGCAATCGCGGATGACCTTGAAGGGCAGGCACAGGAACTGGGCGAGATCGCGTCCCAACATCGCCCCCCGGGCGTACAGGGTGCGCAGCAACATGTCGTTGACGAAACCCGGGGTCAGCCCCGCCTCTTTCAAAGTCTCGGGTGCTACTGGTGCCTCGGGCACGCCCAAGCTTTCAAGATCGTCTTTCCGTTTGAACGACATACTGATGACTCCCAGCCGCCGGGATCCACAGCCGCCTCGGCTGTCGGCGGCTCGCCTACTTCAACCACTTGCCACGAGTGATGATGAACAAGGCTGTCGCCGCGACTAATCCGACGATCAACACGATGCGATCGGTGCGATTGGCGAAATTGCGCCAATATCGGACAAACCCATGCCAACTGATCCGCTCGGCCACGACGACCTTGGCGACGGTCGGCGTGGGCTGATCCGCGGCCCGGGCGCTTAGAGGTTGAGCGGCAAACAACGACAACAAGGCCAGCACCCAAGCCAGGGTGTCTCGGGACAGTCGAATCGGCAGCATGGTGCGAACTCTCCGTTCAAGCGGCAGGGTCGCTCAAATTTAGTGCGCGAATTGAGGAGAGAAAAAACCTCACCCGCACCAGGCGAGTCGGCCCAGCGCGGGTGAGGTGAGGTCGGATGGGGAGGGGGGGTCACGGTCCTTGGGGGTTCCCCGAAGGCGTATTGCCCGTCGTATTCGCCGAGCCAGACGAGCTGGAACCAGCTTGGGGCGAATTGCTTCCCGTGGAGTTCGAGCTTCCGGACCGGCCGTCGCCGCCGAAGTCGCCACCGCCACTGCCGCCACCTCCGCCACCCCCCCTGCCAAGGACACCGACGGTCGTGGCCGTTCGCGCGAGACGGAGATTCCCGGCCGCGTAGGCAGCGGGCACGCCGACCGGGGAGGGGTCGTGGATGGCGTACTCAAATTGCATCGGCCGACCGACCGTTTGCGATGCGATGTACCGTTGGATGGCGATGACCCGCTTCTGGTCGAGTTGTTGTCGCGCGACAGCGAACGACTCTGGGTCGGCGGGATCGATAGTGAGATCGTGGGCCGTCTGAACGAAGATGTGCGGGTCGGGTTGTGGTCGTCGACGGATCCACTCGTTGATCTTGGCTCGGCCCAGACCGCTCAGTTCATCGGTGCCGGGAACGAAGAAGTAGTTCCACGCGGTCTGATCGAGGATCTGCCCATTCTGCACTTGGGGTGCGAAGGCATCGACGACGGCTTTTCGAGCCGCGAAGTTGTAGCGCTCCGGCCAACAAGGATCGACCGCGTTGCGATAACGCTCGCAGCCGATCATCAGAGTCGCCAGGACGCCGACCCGAGCCAGCGTCCGTGTCAGGCATGCGTTCATCCGTGAACCCTCCGAGTCGATCGGCGTGGGGCACCGCCCAAGGGCCGGGCGGAACCTTCGTCCGAATCATTATTGCTTCAACAGCTGCCGCTGGATGTTGATCGCCGCCGGTCCCACGAGCACGACGAAGATGCCCGGGAAGATGAACAGCACCAGCGGGAAGATCAACTGAACGGCGGTTTTGGCGGCCTTCTCCTCGGCGATCTGCTTCCGCCGGGTCCGCATCGAATCCGATTGCACGCGCAGCGCCTGGCCGATACTGGCACCAAATCGATCCGCTTGGATCAGGATTGCCGCCAGGCTGCGAACGTCGTCCACGCCGGTCCGCACGCCGAGATCGTGCAGGACCTCACGGCGAGGGCGACCCATCTGCAATTGCAGATTGGCCAACGCGAACTCCTCGGCGATGACCTTGGCGTGGCCCTTCATCTCGTCGGTTACTTTCCGCATGGCGGCGTCCAAACCCAGCCCCGATTCCACGCACACGACCATCAGGTCCAAGGCGTCGGGCAGGGTCAAGAAGATCTCCTTCTGCCGCGCCGTCCGCAGATACCACAACCCGATACTCGGCAGGTAGAAGCCGATCCCGCCGATGATCACGACATACATCAGCGACTTCAGCGTGAGGCCGGCTTGAATCACACCGACGACCGCGCCAATGGCGAGGAAGCCGACCAGACCGGCGAGCCGCAAACCTTGGAAGACGGCCGGAGCACTGTCGCTGCGGAATCCCGCGTTGGCCAGCTTCACTCGCAGCGAGTTCTTTTCCAATTCGGACTGCTGACTGGCGATGCTGGCACCGATTCCTTCGACCATTTTCTTCAGACCGCCCATGTTGTGGTCGCGCCGACTGGCAATGTCGATATCCGCGAGCGACTTCGGGCGGCCCATCCGCTCTAGCCGTTCCTCCGCCTGACTGTTCCGCGACGAAATCAACGTCAGGAGCCACCACACGCCCAGCATGATGACCCCGAAAACAATGATCGGCAGAATGATTCCACTTTCCACGATGATTTCTCCTGTGCCGCCGATTTTGCGGAATCTTGCGCTTTTCCCCGCGTTCGGTATCTTCGACCCAGCTTCTCAAGCGTCGGCAGTCCGCCGGCACGCCACGGAGCCAGGCCTTCGGCCTTACACCTTGATGTCCACGATCTTCTTGATGCAGATCGCTCCGAGCACCTGCATGACCAGGGCAAAGACTGCCATCTTGATCCCGTCCGGGTCGGACCACAATGTTGCGACGTAATCGGGCTTCATCTGCAACATCAACGCGAATAGGCCGAACGGCATGGCGATCAGCACGATTCCCGACAGGCGGCCTTCCGCGGTCAGTGCCTTGACATGGCCGAGGATCTTGAAGCGTTCGCGGATGACGTAACCGATCTTGTCGAGGATTTCTGCCAAGTCGCCGCCGGTCTGCCGTTGGATACACACCGCCGTAACGAAGAACCGAAGGTCAAGATTGGGCACGCGATCGCACATGTTTTTCATGGCATCTTCCAGCGTGATGCCGAGGTTCTGCTCCTCGTAGACGCGACCGAATTCCGTGGCGATGGGCGGAGGCATCTCTTCGCTCACGACGTGCAGGCCCGCCGCCAACGAGTGACCAGCCCGCAAGGCACGGGCGACCAGTTCCATCGCGTCCGGGAGTTGAGCCGCGAACGTCTTCAACCGCGACTTGCGTTTCCAGTACAGCCACAGCCAGGGGATGGCCGAGAAGACGACCGCCCCCACGGGTGCCACGTAAATCGAACCAGCGATCAGCGACGAGAGGGCAGCCCCGGCCAGCCCGAGTCCCATCGAGATGCCGAACAGCGCACTCGGTTTGATGTTGGCGTCTGCCTGCTCGAAAAGTTTCGTCAGGTTGAGAAACTTCGGCGTGAGCGTGTCGAGCAGGTTTTTCTTGTCGCTATCGGCAAGGGCCTGACGGAGGAGGATATCCGTGGAGGATTCCCGGCTGCGTGAGCCTCGGCCGACGAGTTGATCCAAACGCTCGGCGGCCCGGGTTTGCTCGTTGTCTCGCAGGACGAACGCAACCAGGCCGATGGCACCGGCGACGATGACGAAGCCAAGGATGGCGAGGACCAGAGGATCCATAATTCACCCGAGTGTGGGTGGGCCGAGCCAGCCTCCGTGATACGCTCCCGCCGCACCGACCGCATCAAGAATCCCGCGTCAATAAATCCGCATCAATAATCCCGCATTAGAACCCGTTCTTGGAACATGTTCGATGGCAACTTCACGCCTTTCGCCTCCAGGCGATTGATGAAACTGGGACGTACGCCGGTGGCCTCGAACTGGCCATAAGCCCGGCCGTTCTGGTCGATCCCCAGTTGCCGATAGCGGAAAATCTCTTGCATGATGATCACGTCTTGTTCCATGTTCATCACTTCGGTGATCGACGTGATTCGGCGCGGACCGCCCTGCAAGCGATTGGCTTGGATGATGAGATCGACGGCCGAGGCGATTTGGGTCCGCATCGCTTTGACCGGAAGCTCGAACCCGGCCATCATGATCATCGTTTCCAACCGCGCGAGCGCATCGCGCACCGAGTTGGCGTGCAAGGTCGTCATGGAGCCGGCGTGGCCCGTGTTCATGGCTTGAAGCATGTCCAGGGTCTCGGCACCACGGCATTCGCCGATGATAATGCGTTCCGGCCGCATACGCAGGGCATTCCGCACCAGGTCGCGCGTGGTCACCGCGCCTTTGCCTTCGATGTTCGGCGGGCGCGTTTCCAGTCGCACCACGTGCTCTTGTTGCAGTTGCAGTTCGGCAGCGTCCTCGATGGTGATGACGCGCTCGTCATTTGGGATAAAGCTGGAAAGAGTGTTCAGAAGCGTCGTCTTACCGCAACCCGTTCCACCGGAGATGATGATGTTCAAACGGGCCTTGATACACGCCTCCATGAGCATGGCCATTTCCGGCGTGAAGGCCTTGTAATTGAGCAGGTCTTCCAGTTTCAGCGGGTTCGAGCCAAAGCGGCGAATCGACAGCGACGCTCCATCTAACGCGATGGGGGGAATGACGGCGTTGACACGGGAGCCATCGGGCAAGCGGGCATCGACCATCGGGCTGGTTTCGTCGACACGTCGGCCCACCTTGGAGACGATGCGGTCGATAATCTGCATCAGATGGTCGTTGTCGCGGAAGGTGACATCGCTTTTCTCCAGCTTCCCCCGACGCTCGACATAAATACACTTGGGACCGTTGACCAGAATATCGGAGATGGTCGGGTCTTTCAGCAGGGCCTCCAAGGGGCCGAAACCCAGAGTTTCGTCGAGTACCTCGTCGATCAACCGTTCCCGCTCCATGCGGTTGAGTAGCGGGTTTTCGGTGTCGCAGAGATGTTCCACGACGCGTCGGATGTCCCTGCGGAGGGCGTCGCTGGCGAGATCCTTCACCCGGGTGAAGTCCAACTTCTCGACGAGTTTGGCGTGGATGTGCCGTTTCAGGTCCTCGAAGCTCTTGTTATTCGCGGTGGAAACTTGCGAACTGCCGTGGGAGGAAAGTCCCAACCGGGCGGCGTGATTATTGCCGTGGCCCAATCGAGACAGACCTTGCTGAAGTCGAGTCATGCTGCCGTTCCTCGCCGTCCGATCATCGAGTCCAACAAGAGACTAGCACGCAAACCGGGACCGAGTTGGCTGAGCAGAGCTTCCGGGTTATCGGCCGACCAGACGTTTGAAGAAGCTGCTTGAGGTTGGCCGGGGCGACACTGCCGGATCCTCGGGCTTGTTCGACATCGTTTGTGCCAAGGCATAAATGGCTTGGTGGGCACGGCTCTTGGGGGCGTATTGGATCAGCGGAACCCCGGCCACGCGGGAGCCCACCATCGCCTTGGTATCGTTGGGGATCTGCCAGAAGATCGGCCGACCGATCGTCTCTTCCGCCTTCTTCAAGCTGATTTCGCCTTCTCCATAATCGCTGCCCACTCGGTTCATGACGATCCGCACCTTTTGATTCAGCCCGTCGTCATCGCCCAAGGCCATCAGGATGCGGACCACGTTTCGCAGGCTGCCCAGCTCGAGTTGAGCCAGCAGGAGGATATGATCGGCCAGCCGCAGGGCCGTCATGTCCGTCGGGATCAAAGCTTTGCTAAGGTCCAGGATCAAGTGCGTATGGCTGATTTTCAGCAAATTGATGATCCGCGCGACGTGGTCCTCGTGGATCACGCCGACATCCGCAATTTGCAACGGATGCGTGAGCACATACAGCCCCGTGGACTCGTGGCGCATCATCGAACGTTTGAGGAAATTCATGTCCAAGCGTTCGATGTTGATGGCCAGGTCGGCGAGCGTGTGGTCGGGCATCAGGTCGAGGCTGATGTCGGCATCGCCCAAGGCCATGTCGAGGTCGAGCAAGACGACGCTATTGGCCGGGTCGGAGGCGAGGTCGCAGCCCAGGTTGACGGCCAGACTGGTGCAGCCCACCCCGCCGCGGGAGCCGAGGATTGCAACCACCTGGCAGGAATGGCCCGCCGGACCGCTGACCGTGCCATTCGCCCCCGCCAGCCCGTTCTCCATCTGAGCGCGTCGCAGGGTGGCGAGCATTTCCTCCAAGCCGACGGGCTGGGTGAGGAAGTATCGCGCCCCCCGTTGCAAGGATTGCAATAGGGCTTGGTGATCGGAACTGATGGTGAGGATCGGGAGCTTGGGAAACGCCGCTGCCACCTGCGAGATCATGTTCAAAGCTCGCTGGTGGTCCGAATCCAAAACGACGATGGCCAAGTCAGGAGGCGACTGGCTGACCACGTCCGGGAAGAATTCGTAACGGGAACATTCCGATTCCAGCCAGACGAAATCGACCCCCAGCAGCAAGCTGCGCAGGGGGTCGCGGCTGTAGTCGGACGGGTCGACGATGGCAATCCGAAGCATGACATCCACCGATCAATCGAAGCTGCGTGTCAAGGTTGCGTCTTTCATCGGCGTCGTCATCGTGACGTCGCTTAGTACGGTGCGTCGTTCTCCCCGGCGGGTGGGGGGATGACCGGCCGTGGCACCACGCGGAACCCGGCTGGCGGCTCGCTCTTGGTCATCGGTTCTACCACTGCTCGAGGTGCCGTCACCGGTTGTTCGAGGATGGCCGACGTCCGTGGCGGATCCCCGACCGAAGTCGGCATGACGGCGGGGCCTTGGGGCATCGGCGGCAACGTCGTATTGGGCATCGGCGTGGTCGGTGCCAGCGACGGCGAGCAAGTCCCCTCTCCCACGCACCCCTCGTCACAGCGATTTCCCAGACGCCGAGGGCGAGGCTCTCGCGGCAATGGGTCGGCACACGGGAAGCGTTGGTACGACGGGTCGTTCTTGTACGCGGCCTTGTACTTCCCGTTCTCGAAGACCTGCCGCTGGCCTCGCGGTGCCTCCAACAGGTATTCCAAGAATAGCTCATAATCGTCGGGGCTGCGGGTTTCGCGGCTGTCTCTTATACACATCT
>JAOAAM010000149.1 GCA_026418875.1 Gemmataceae bacterium
CCCCGCCACTCGCCGGCGTCGTCGCTGTGCCCGTGCCAGCACCTGATGGACCCGCTGGCGGCGGTTCGACAGGTTTTTGGGATTCGCTCATGCTTGCTTCCGCTGCGACAGCTTTCAGGCCATTACGGTTGAACGACGTTCTAAGACTCCACGGCGCGCTCGTCAATCGCCGCGGCCCGGACGCTTTCATTCGTCGTTGAAGAACTCTATCTGAACGACTGCAAAGTTAATGCCAAAACCGAAACCGCGGTAAACTGCCCCCGCGGCGGCGGACTTAAGCCCGATCTTTCTCTCCCGCGAAAACACGCCCGGTTCAAAGTTCTCACTTCGGAGAATCTTGGCACCACAGCTCTGGCGACTCTTGTCGGTGGATCGATGGATGCGAACCGCTTGAAAATCTGCCCGACGCCGACCGCTCTATGATCCAAGGCGAGGCTGAAAGTGAGCGCGAATCGTGCAGCGATCGACGGGCCGAATCATCCCTCGCTCGGTGACAATTCCGGTGATCAGGCGATGCGGGGTCACATCGAAGGCTGGGTTGAAAACCCGGACTCCCGCAGGAGCCAAGGATCGGCCGAACAGATGGGTCACTTCGTTCTCGCCTCGTTGCTCGATGGGGATTTCTTCCCCTGTGTTCAACGACAGGTCGAACGTGGAGCTAGGAGCCGCAACGTAAAACGGGACCCCATGGGCGTGAGCTAAGAGGGCTAGCCCATAGGTGCCGATCTTGTTCGCTGTGTCGCCATTGGCGGCGATGCGGTCGGCACCGACAATCACGAGTTGAATCCGACCCTCGCGCAGTACTGTCGCGGCCATGTTGTCGCAAATCAACACGACGTCGATCCCTGCTTGCATCAGTTCCCAAGCGGTCAGGCGGGCACCTTGGAGCAGCGGGCGTGTTTCATCGGCATAAACGGTGAATTTTCGGACAAGTTGGTGTGCTCGGTAAAGCGGTGCGAGTGCCGTTCCCCATTCTGAAGTCGCCAGCGCCCCGGCATTGCAATGCGTGAGGACGCCCCCGCCCTCCGGCACGATTTCCAAGCCGTTCTCAGCGATGGCGCGACACATGGCGCGATCCTCGTCCCAAATGGTGACCGCCTCCCGCCATAGTCTCTGCCGTAACTCCTCGACGTTCTGGGTTTCTTCAATCCAACGCTGGAAGCGCCCTTGCATACGGTCCAGGGCGTAAAAGAGGTTGACGGCCGTTGGTCGACTGGTGCCCAAGTAGTCGCAGACCCGGGCTAATCGGGAACCGAGGGCGATGGCACCGGAATCCACGCCCTGGACCCCCAGCACCGCGCCAAAAGCGGCCGCGACCCCGATGGCCGGAGCACCTCGAACTCGGAGAGATCGGATCGCCTCCCAAACCTCCTCCACTGTTCGCAAATCCAGATACGCGACCTGCGACGGCAGTAAGGTCTGGTCGATGATGCGGAGAAAACCGTTCGCCTCGCCGATCCACTCGATAGCTCGAAATTTCATGATGATGCACGATCCAAGGGGGTCCAGGTCGGCATACGTTGGCGCAATTCGACCCAACGTTGCGACCATTCGCGGAAATTCGATAGACGCTCGCCGGCGGTCTTCTCGGCCTCCGCGACCATCTCCGCCAAGCCCGGGAGGAAACGTTGACGCCACTCCTCGGGGAGCAATTCCATCCGCGGCGGCAACTCCATTAAGCGTTGTCGCAGTAAGTGAC
>JAOAAM010000157.1 GCA_026418875.1 Gemmataceae bacterium
AGATGTGTATAAGAGACAGCATCACCCTGCTGAGTCAAGCGCGCATCTTCCTGGCGATGGCACGAGACGGCCTGCTGCCGCGGAGCGTCTTCGGCACCGTGCACGAAAAATTCAAGACGCCTCACGTCTCGACCATTGTCACGGGGCTGGTCGTCACCGTGGTCGCGGCCTTCACCCCGATCCAGGACTTGGAAAAGATGGTGAACATCGGCACCTTGTTCGCCTTCGTCGTCGTTTGTGCGGCAGTCTTGCTTTTGCGTGTGCGACGGCCCGACGCCGCACGGCCTTTCCGCACCCCGTTCCTTTGGTTCGTCGCCCCCGCGGGCATTCTCGTCAATGTGACGATGATGCTCTTTTTGCCGGTCATGACCTGGATCCGCCTTTTGGGCTGGTTGGCCTTGGGGCTGCTGATTTATTTCGGCTTCGGTTGGCGGAACAGCGCGCTGGGGCGGCAGCGAGCTTCTTCGTTCGAGAGAGAACGGCTGATCCCGGGTTAAGTGATCGATCCGATCACGCTCATGAGACTGAGGTGGACCGGTTACCCCGACGCCTCCTACCATCTTCCTCATGCGAATCCGTCGAATCGAAGCACGACATTTGCGGCTGCCTCCGTCGGGGGCCAGACCCCTGCCTTTGACCGACGCACCACCGCCACCCAACCAAGCCCGAGACTTGCTTGTCGTGGAGGTCGTCACGGATGACGGCGCCACGGGGATCGGCCTGCTTCCCGAGGACGACGCGAGTTGGCTAAGGCTCGTCATCCTCGATGTCGTCGCGCCCCGCTGCCTGGGTGAGGATTCGCGACAACACGAGCGATTGTCAGGGGCCATCGACACCCTTGAGAATCCGGTCGCCCGACGGGCCTACTCAGCGATCGACCTGGCCCTTTGGGATTTGAAGGGCAAACGGGCCAACGAACCGCTGTGGCGTTTGTGGGGTGGCAGCCGTGATTCCGCTCGGCTGTTCTTCGATGAGACAGCCGATCCGCAACTGTCCAGTGAGGCCGTCGTTCAACGAGGTCGAGCGGCCTTGGCCCAAGGATTCCAAGGGTTGCGAGTTTCGACATCCGGTGCCAACCCCGAGGCCGAGTCGCATCGATTGGTGGAGATCCGCGACGCCCTGGGCGATGATTTCTGGCTCGCGGTGTCGGTCCAAAAGAGTTACGACTACGAAACTGCCCTGCCGATGACCCGGTTCCTCGATGAGGAGATCGGGGCCGATTGGCTGGAAGATCCCCTCCCCGACGACGACCTGGCAGGATACCGCTTGCTCACGGCGAAAACGGAGACAGCGCTAGCCCTGGGGCGGCGGTTCAATTCGCCGGCATGCTTCCGCACGCTCTTGGAGGCCGGTGTGCCGTTCACCTTGCGGCCAAGTCTCCCGGCATGCGGTGGCATCACCGGCGTGTTGAAGCTGGCGGCCCTTGCCGAATTGCACCGTCGCTCGATCGTGCCCCATTTGCCCACGGAAATCGCGATCCACCTGGCCTGCGGGCTGCCCAATGTGCCAATCATCGGCTACGACTCGCGTTGGGCACCGCTCTTCGTCCATCCCCTTGCCCCGAAGGACGGTCGGCTCGCTCCACCGCCAGGCCCCGGTTTGGGAGTGGAGTTGAATCGACAGGCCCTCGAGCGGTTCACGGTGGCAGGGGAAAGCCGTCAGGTTGAGTCAACCGGGTGAGCGGTCTTTGTCGAGTTCGAGCTGTTGGAAAACTGTGATCGACTCATGAAAGCGGAAATTATCGCGGTCGGCACCGAAATCACCTCGGGTCGGAACCTCGATACGAACAGCCATTGGTTGTCATTGAAACTCGGCGAGATCGGCATCACCGCGGCATTTCACACTGCCGTCGCCGACGACTTGGACGACAACGTGGCGGTGTTTCGACATGCCGGCTCCCGTTGCCACGTGGTCCTCATCACGGGTGGACTCGGCCCGACGCAGGACGACCTGACACGGGAAGCGCTCGCCCGGGTCGCGAACGTTGACCT
>JAOAAM010000219.1 GCA_026418875.1 Gemmataceae bacterium
GCGCGGCGGATCGATCTTGTCCACGATCTTTTCGCAGACGATTTCGATGTCGTCGCGGAACTCTTCGTAGATGAAGGGGACACCCCGAGTGACACGCGGCATGGCCCGGAGCACTTCCATCTCCGACGGCTCATCGACACACAACGGCGGCGGGAAGCCATCGCGGATTGGCGGCATGATCGGCGAGCGCCAATCGTTCTTGTGCAGGTATTTCTCCTCCATCCGCTCGGTGACCCACGGTTGGGAGGGGATGCACCCCTGTAGGCCCAGCGGGGCCAGCACCGCGCCCACCCACAGCAGTTTTTGCCACCTGGCCATCCGCTACCCCCCTTTGACGAACTGCCCGGCCTTGCCGGGGATTCTTCCCACAATGATGATGTCGTTTCAGAGGGGCTTATCGGTTATTGGCGTTGCCCGACTTTTGACATTTTTGCCGATCGGGGGCCGCATGGTCACGCTGTCTCGCATCTACACCAAAACCGGCGATCAGGGGGAGACCTCTCTGGGCGATGGCCGTCGGGTCGCCAAGGACCATCACCGAGTGACGGCCTACGGCGAGGTCGACGAACTGAACGCCGTCTTGGGACTCTTCCTCGCTAACTGCCCGGATTCCCCTTTTTGTCCGGTAGTGCGACGCATCCAAAACGACCTATTCGATGTGGGGGCTGATCTGTGCGTGCCGCTCCCCGATGCCGCAGATTCCGCCAATAACCCAGATTCTGCCCAGGCCAACGCTTCGACCGATGCCGCGCTCCGCGTGATCCCGGGGCAGGTGGAACGGCTGGAACGGGAGATCGACCGGTGGAATGAGTCGCTCAAGCCTTTGAACAGTTTTGTCCTCCCGGGCGGTACGGTGTCGGCGGGTTGGCTTCACTTGGCGCGGACAGTGTGTCGCCGAGCCGAGCGGGCTGTCGTCACGCTGATGCGGTCCGACAGGGTCAACCCGCAAGTGTTAATTTACCTCAATCGGCTGTCGGACTTGCTGTTCGTTCTGGCGCGGGTGGCGAATGATCATGGCCAAGCGGACGTGCTGTGGCGACCCGGAGCAGGCCGAACCGCCGAGGACCCGAAAACGTGACCGGCAGGTGAAAAACGTCAACAGCGGGTAAAAAATGCGACCGGCGGCTGACTCCCGGATGCCACCTCGAACCGAGGGATGGCGAAGGAGCGAGCCGCCGAGCGAATTTCCTGCGAAACCAGCAACGTGCTATGGGAAGGATCGCCCGGTTTCAGCGACCTTCGTCGTCCACCTTCTTCTCCCCGCCTGCGGCACCGGGTCCACCCGGGAAGTGGGGAACCACATCCGCTCGCGGCAGATCGATGCCAAACATCGGCAAGAAAATTCGGTGCTGGATGACTTGGATGCCCATGCCTTGGGCCTTGGCAACGAAGTCGTTGATGGCTTTTTCGATCGCCTCTTTCCGCTCCTGCCCGACGACTTGCGCTGTCTGGAGCGTGGGCCGCGTACCGACGACGACGTAGTCGACCGAGTGATCCAAGTCGCCCTTGATTTCGAGTGTGCTCAGGTCGAGATAGGCGACGACGGCGATCCCTTGCTGCTTCAGACGCTCGATCAGAACTTGCGTCTCATCCCGGCCCAAGCCGTTCAGGTCGAAATGCCCAACCAAGGCCCAGCGGACCGGAGTGCCCGGCTTCCAACCCGGTTTATACAAACCGTCGCCGGCTCGAACGGGATCTTTCGTTGGGTTCACATCGTCGGCATATTGGATCGTCGCGCGGGACAGCTTGGGTCCGAGCACTTGGGCAATCGTCAGGCTGGCCTTCTTCGGCAGGGGTTGTTCGACACTGAAGCGGGAGCGGTCGTAAGTTTGCAGGACGCTGAACGACATCCCGGGTCGGACAAAATCCGCGGAACCGAGATTGATAAAGGCCGTGTCCGTCGCCGCATCGACTCGCGTCACTTCGCCATGCTTCACGTCGGTCAGGAGGATGCTGACCCGTCGGGCGTCCTGGTCCGCCTTCAGCTTGTCGATCGTGACTTTGGCTCCATCCAACGAGTCCTCGAGGCGCTTCTTCTGAACGTTCAGGGTCGCGATCTGCTCGTCGGCTTGTTCACGAGCCTGCTTGAGATCGTTCCGCAGTTTGTTGATGTCGGCGATGGCGAACATCTTGGCGTCTTGCTCGGCCTTCTGGGCGGCCGCGGCGACCGAGGCGGCTTTCGCGGCTTCCGCTTGCGCCTGCTTGGCTTTGGCTTCCTCGCTGGCGGCCTTGGCTTGGTAGTCGGTGTTGGCCTTCTGCGCATCCGCCAGAGCTTGCCGCATGTTCGATTCCGCCGTCTCCTTCGCCTCTTTCAGCTTCTTCAACACGACCAGGATGGACTCCGGGGGGGCGGCCGTCTTGGGATCCCAGCCGACGCCGACGCTGCTGAATTGGGCGTTGATGGCGGCTAATTCGGCTTGAAAGGCGGGATTCGAATTCACCGCGCCCAAGTCTTCAGCCCGGGGTGCCGGATCAATGCCCATCATAATACGGCACGCCAACCGCTGTGCCCGAGCTTCTGCGGCGGCGTCGTCCGCCTTCTTCTTGTCCTGAGCGGCGGTGCTCGCCTTTTGCTCCAAGTCCTTCTGACCGTCGAAGCCCAAGTAGGTCGTCACACCCAAGGTGATCGACAGCAACACGAAGAACACCAACGCCACTACCAACCCAGTCTTGGACTCGGGCTGTGGCGCCGACGGACGACGGGGAGGCATGCGATAGGCTCCTGAAAGCGCGCTCCGCCGGTCCCGGCCGGAACAGTCGCGCGGATTCGGACGAATTCACGGCTGGGGCGGTCGGGAACAGGCCCGTGCCGCGGCACCAGCACGCACACTCCAGTGACAGCTTCTTTTCCACTTTAACGGACACTCGGCACTTGTCAATTCATGAGGATGCCCGAATGCCGCCTT
>JAOAAM010000442.1 GCA_026418875.1 Gemmataceae bacterium
GAACCCGCGAACCCCCCGGACCTGAAAGGCCCCACCGCCGACGTCAACTCCCAGATCCGCGTCGCCGTCGTCGGAGTCCGCGGCCAAGGCGGCAGCCATGTCAGCCACCTCGCCGGCAATCAAAAACTGAACACGGTGGTCACGCACATCTGCGACGTGGACAGTGCCGTCATCGGCAAGGCGATGAAACTCGTCGAAGAGCGGCAAGGAAAACCACCCGTCTATGAAAAAGACATTCGCAAGTTGCTCGAAAACAAGGAAATCGACTGCATCAGCATCGCCACGCCGAATCACTGGCACGCCTTGGCCACGATCTGGGCGATCCAAGCGGGCAAGGACGTGTACGTCGAAAAACCGGTCAGCCACAATGTCCGCGAAGGTCGGATCATGGTCGATTTCGCTCGGAAGTACGGCCGGATCGTCCAAACCGGCACGCAAAGCCGTAGCCAGGCCGGCATGCGGCAAGCCATCGAATTCATTCGCTCCGGGAAGATCGGCAAGGTGCATCTAGCCCGCGGCCTGTGTTACAAACTGCGGCCCAGCATCGGTAAGACCAAGGGCGAGCAAGCCCCGCCGAAGACCATGGACTACGACCTCTGGTGCGGTCCCGCCCCGTTCAAACTCCCTCGCCGCAACACCCCGGACGCCGGCACGGTCCACTACCACTGGCATTGGTTCTGGGACTACGGGAACGGCGACCTCGGCAACCAGGGCATCCACGAGATGGACAAAGCTCGCTGGGGCCTCGGCAAAAACTCGCTCCCGCGATCCGTACAGAGTCTCGGCGGCCGCCTCGGCTACGATGACGACGGCGAAACCGCCAACACCCAGATTTGCCTCTTCGATTACGAAGATGCCCAACTCATCTTCGAGGTCCGCGGCCTGCCGTCGCCGGCATTGCTTGGTGCCAAGGTCGGGAACGTCTTCTATGGCTCGGAAGGCTACGTCGTCTGCCCCAGCTACTCCAGCGGAATCGCCTTCACCAAGGACGGCGAGAAGGTTGCGGAATTCAAGGGCGGCGGCGACCACTTCGAGAATTTCATCATGGCGGTTCGCGCCCGCAACCACCAATTGCTGCACGCCGACATCCTCGAAGGGCACATTTCCAGCGCCCTGTGCCACCTGGGCAACATCAGTTACCGCCTCGGCGAGTCGCAGCCGCTCTCCGAAGCCGTGCACGCCTTAGGTAGCGATTCGGCCGCCGTCGATGCGGTGAATCGGATGATCGAGCACCTCTCCGCGAACAACGTCAACGTGAAAGAGACCCAAGTGCGTTGCGGCCCGCGGTTGATGCTCGACCCCGCGGCAGAACGTGTCATCGGGAACGAATCGGCCAACGCCCAATTTTTCCGCGAATATCGGCGGGGCTTCGAGGTTCCTGATCACGCCTGAGCCGTCAGGGCCGATCATTCACGTCTTGGGCAAGCCGGGCCGTCGGCGACATACTCCGCCGGCTCGGCTTTCTTGCTAATCCGAGCGGCGGCACCTGCTAGCCCTGCGAGAAATGCGGCACACGATTCGACATGCTTCAAATCATGTCCAACCGTCGCTTGGCAGAGCGAGCGCGATTGCATTCCTGACAGACGCCCCGCACCACCAACGTGTGGCCGCTCTGCTGAAAATGGTGCGTCGCGCACACTTCTCGGATGGCGTTTTGAATCGCCTCGGACTGGAACTCGATCATTTTGTTGCAGACTTCGCAGACGAGGTGTTCGTGCTGCGGGTAGCCGTAGTCGTGCTCGTAGACCGTTCTCGGCCCGACTTCGATCCGGCGGAGCAGGCCAGCGTCCACCAATTTGGCTAACGTGCGGTACACGGTCGGCCGGCTAATCCGCAGGTCGGCACGATCCAAGTCGCGGATCAGTTGATTCACATCGAAATGATCGTGCTGGGCGAAGATGAACTGGATGAGTTCGCGCTGCGGCCTGGTCAGACGCTGGGATTTCGGTCGGGTCGCCAGATACTCGCGGAACTTGCTCTCCGGAGACTGCGAGACGGGGACTGCCGGCAGCACCACAACGAGATCTCCGAATCACCGTCGGGAACCAAAGTCCCGGGGAGAGCGCCGCGTCCCCCCGGAACCTTGAACATTGTACCCCGCTCCACGCGGAGGCCCGGTTGCAAATTCGTTGCCGACGGTATTATACCCTCCTCTGGCAGGATGCCAACCGACCGGGCGGTTACCCCGAAATTCCCGTCCGAGTGGGTTTTGCGATCAATCGAGTCCCAAGCGCTCGAGCATCCTTGTCAAAGCGAGGTCGAATTTCTCCGGTGTGTCGTAGGTTCCCGCGGCGATCTCCTGACGCACCCGCGCCACCAAATCGTAGCGGATCGACGGGTCGGTGGCCTCCGGTGGAGCACCGGATTGGCACAGTCCTTTGCGCGTCACGGGTCGGCTGGGTCGCAACAGCCGAGCGGGGAAGTGCGGTCCTTGGACACACGGGGGCGAACCATTGGAAAACATCGTCATGAATCTCCCCCTAGGCAGACGGCCGTGTTCGTCGAACCGGGAACGTCTCGCCGGGTACAGGGATCGGAGTCGGAGGGCTCAGAAGCCTCCAGCGGCCGCTGACTTGACAGGTCGACCGCATCCTTGACAGGCCCATTCTACACACGCCGACACGATCCGAACGCATCGTTTTTCGTGTCGCATGTGCTATTTCGGGTATCGACGGGGCAAGCGGATCGGTTGAGGCAATTTGGGTATCGGCGCGTTGGAAATCCCTGCCAACGTGGGCAATCTACGCAATGCACGCATCGCAACCATTTCGCCGATCTCATCGTCCCCAGCTCGCCCCAGCCAACACCTTCTCGCTCAAGTCGCGCGCAAGTCCCGCAACTCGGGCCGTCCGGGCGCTCCGCCTAGCCGCTGCGGGAGGTTCCGGTCCAGGGAGGGTATTTCACCAGGCGAAGGATATTGCCATGCGGCTGACGCGGCTCGCTATGCAATTCATCCACCAGTCGGCGGATGAGGTACACGCCCCGACCGCCGAAACGCAATTCTCCCGGCTCTAAGTGCGGCACCCGGGCGATGTCGAACGGTTCACCTTGATCGACCAGGCAAATCTCCAACCCGCCCGACTCCAGGCAACGCATGCGGACCTCCACGACGGCCGCCGGACGGGTCGCATGAGCGTGCCGCAAAACGTTCTGCATCGCCTCGTGGGCCGCCAGCACCAACGCCTCCGTGCTGCACGAGTCCCATGAATGATAACGGCAAACCTGCTCGACAAACGACCGCGCCAGACCGAGGAGTCTCGGATCGCTCGGCATCACGAGGACGAAAGGCGCGGCTTCTTCCATTCGACATTTCCCGCCAGGGCACGGAACCGATCCGTCGCTTCAAGGCGAACTCCGCCATCATACAGAGCGGTCTTCCCCGACGCCAAGCGCCTTCCGTCTCGCCTCGTTGACCCGCTGATGGGCCCAGCGCGAGGGTTCGGGGAGCCGGCAGCGGTGGCAAGTGGTCAAAACCACCCGCACAGCGCTGGCCAAATCGATGCGATGCCCGGCCGAGACAAAGACCGGCCGGACTCCCGCTCGAGTCCGCACCACTTGCCCGACGCACTCGTCACCGATTCGCAACGGGGACACCGAACCGCGGACCGATCGAGGTTCACGATAACTGCCACACAACCGCGTTTTCGCACAGCCGACGGTCGGCAGCTCGAGCCACAACCCCAAGTGGCAAGCCACCCCGAAGCGGCGCGGATGGGCCAAACCGTGCCCGTCGACCAGCACCACGTCCGGCCGGGTACGAATTTGTTTGAACGCTTCCAAAATCGCCGGTGCCTCGCGAAACGACAGCAAGCCGGGGACGTACGGGAATCGGACCTCGGCCACGACCGACGCCGATTCGACAACCCGATTTTCCGAGACGGACCACACCACGACACTGGCGAAAAGCTGCGGGTCGAATTTGCGGTAGGAGACATCCGCCGCCGCGACGAGGTCCCACTTCGGCAGCGGACTGCGGACATCGACTTGCTCCGCCAGCGACCGCTGAAGTTCGACGGCCTGGCTCGGAGACAAATCCCACGAATGGAGGACGCGGATTTCCATATCGCGCTGCCGTGGTCCCACGGCGGTCAATCCGAACCCGGAAGCCGTTCCCGACCGATGCCGCGGAGATTTCCCGGCGAGCGAAGCACCCGTCGAATGATTTCGGCAGCCCGGGCGGTGTCGTCTGAGGAAACGTCCAGGTGCGTCACCGCGCGACACTCCTGCGGGCCGGTGCTGATAACCAGCACCCCCTCTCGACGAAGTGCTTCCTGAATGTCGCGGGCTGTCCCCAAGTCCGGGTCCACCTCGAACCACACCAGGTTCGTCTCGACTTGGGGCGGCGTCAGTCGCACCGCGGGGCAATCGCGGAAAGCGTCGGCGATCCACTGGGCATGGCGGTGATCGTCGGCCAAGCGCTCGACGTGGTGCTCCAGGGCGTACAATGCCGCTGCCGCGATGACACCGGCCTGC
>JAOAAM010000478.1 GCA_026418875.1 Gemmataceae bacterium
ATCACTCTGCCTTGGCCTCGCCGCTCTGCGGAGGTCGATTCGACAAACAACCGTGGGCGAATCTCAACGCTGCGCCCATTCTCTCCCTCGGCGTCTCCGGCCGGCCGAATCGAGCGAGCCAACGTCCCCTCGATGCGGATGGCGTAGTGGCCGTCTCGCGGCACCTCGAATTCGGTCTCGATCTCGTAAGTGCCCGTGTTCCGGCCCAAGTGAAGTCGAACGGGCCGATCGTGACTCCGCACCACGAGTTCCATCTCGTCGCTGCCGACCTTCGTGCCGGTCGGATCTCGTTGCCGCAGCACGGCGATGCGGAACCGGCTGATCGGTTCCCGATACGGATCGTCCAACGACTCCTGGAATCCCGACTCGTGTGGTTCGCACCACTGCATCGACACGCGAACTTTGCTGCCCGCCGGAAGGGCCGCCGTCGAGCTGCCGTCGGCATTTTGCCAAGCCAGGAAGTTCAACTCGCTAGTCCATCGACCGGCCGGCAAAGCACGATCTTCCGAAGCGAATTCCATCACGCCATTCCGATCGACATCGCGGAACAACCCGCTCCACGATTGCCCGCGTGCCTCACCCGTGGCTTGAATCCAGATCGTACCGACGTTCTGCTTCAACGAGCGCAAGCGTGAGACGGTCGGGAGGCCGGGATCGCCGACGAACTGTTCATCGAGGTAACGGCTCAAACCACTGGACCCATCCACCGGCCAGCCACTGTCCCAAACCAGGGGATTCAGCACGATGCGGGTGCCGCGAAGTTCTTGCAGCGATTCGCGGAAACGAAGGTAACGATCCGTCCGTTGTGCCAGCTCCTTCCGCTTCTGCTCGATCTGGGCGAGGGCTTCTTCGGCCCGCTTGATCCGAGCCTGCGATTCTTCAAAGCGTTTGCGTTGTTCCGGCACGCGGGGATCGCCAACATCGAATTCCTGCTCCTGAATCGCTCGGCGCAGTTCCTCGCGTGCCTTACCCCAGGACAAATCCACCTCAGCTCGATCGCGCTCCAATTCGTCGAAGCGATCCTCGAGAACGCGCGGCAGCACGTTCTGCTCATTGATCGTCCTTGCGACCATGAGTAATTGGTACGGTGCGGTTGGATCGACTCGCACCAGGACGATGTCGGCACCGGGAGCCGCGGCGGCCACTGTGAGCGCCATCAAAGTTCCCTGGCCGATCGCTCCGCTGTCCGGGGATGGGTCGGGCAGCAGGTTCGGGTTGCGAGCCGTCGTCAGATCGAGCAACCGCGTGCTGGCCGGCAGTCGCTTGCCAACGAACTGGTCGTAGCCGGTGAAATCACCTGCCACGACGGCAACCTTGATGCCCTGGCCGCGACGACCCGTTTCATGAAGCGCCCGCAAGCGCGAACGGCCCCAAGGATCATCACCTTCGACGGCGGTAGCGGGAAACGTCGATTCCCCGCTTCGTGGTCGGCGCACCGCCAGGACCGCAGCCGGACGGGCCAACTCGGTCGCCTGATGAGCACGGACGGTGACCGTGGCGACGTTGCCGACCAACCCCTCCAGCTGCACGGAGGCCGCGGTGCCCCGCAGCAATGTCTCCCACGACGTGCTGTCCAAAGGCGGTGCGCGATCAAGAACAACCTCAAGGCGGAGCGTCTGGCTGTCGTCGGCTTGTGGTCCGACCATCGCCAGCAATCCAGGCTCGATCTTCTCGAGATGTCGATTCTCCGGGGGGAGTTCGGCCGAGGCTGGAGGCTCACTCGCCGGTGGGAAGTCGCCAGGCTCGGGCAGCACCTCAATCACGCGGATCGGAACTCGGTTGCGGAACGGTTGAGGAAGAGACGAAATTGGCTCTTCCGGAATTAGCCAGCCGTTCGGCAGTCGCCGCAGGTCTTGGAGCAAGTTGGTCAGGCGGCTGCCGTCGATTGTGCCCAGGATCACGGTGAAGCCTTCATGGAAATAGCCGAGCGCTTCCTTGAAGCCCAAGGAGGCCAGGCGGGTGGCCACCTGTCGGTGCAGATTTCGCTGCTGATCGCGGGGCAGACCTGCGGCGAGTTCCAGGCGCACCTTCGCCGGTTGGCCTGCGGCCACGGCAAAACCGCGGGGTTTGAGAAGGATCGTCTGGACCATCGGTTGAGAGAGCAAGCGGCGGGACGAACCTGCTCGGATGATCCCCTCCAGGCGGTCGTTGCTGGGATCTTCGACGCCATCCTCGGGCAAGGCGGTGCGCTGGAAGCCCAGTCGCTTCAGGTCGGCGACCATGTCGTCGAACTGGTCGTACCAGCCCGGGAGCGGAGAGCGGAGGAGGAAGCGAAGCGTGACGTCGTACTCGGCGGGGGGGTCCGGTCGCTGGACTTGCGTCGCGCTGTCAGCCGCGACCATCGCCACGACCGTCAGGGCCAGCAGGCATCGGCGGCAGGTTGGCATGACTGTCTCTCACCCCGTCGTCGAACCACAGTGGATGCGGCATCCGTGTCAACTATTCCCCATGCCCATCATAAATCGAAGCGCCAGGCTACGACAGCTGCGAAATGAATCGACGGATCCGCTGTCACGAATCGCCTTTGTCGATCTTTCGGAACAATCGCAGCGATGCGGAGACAAGGAATGGTGCGGTCGTGGCGAGGGTAACGCGCTGCCAAAGCTCGCCCGAATGATACGAAACTCGGGGGATGGTTCGGGGTTGATACCCGCAACCACGGGGTGGGTCCACCGATCGAACGTTCGACGAAGGCTGTCTCTTA
>JAOAAM010000572.1 GCA_026418875.1 Gemmataceae bacterium
GGCCCCGGGCGGGTCAGTTGCATTCGGCGATCAGCGGCTCGGCCAACTCGCTCAAGTAGAACAGCCGACCCGGAAGTGTCGGCATGTAGCTGCTCGGAATCCACGGTGTCGGCGGATGCTGCAAGGTCATTCGCAACGACAACCCCTGCCATTGCATGCCCCGCCCCAGTGTGCCGTCCGCTCCCCCAATCACCCGATCCGACGCCAGGAACAGCCCCGGTCCAATCGTGTTGGCGAATGCCGGCACTTGCGTCGTCCGACTTTTGAAACTCGTGATCGCGTTCTGCTCGATGGTCAGAGGATGCAGGCGAGCGCCCAGCCGGTGTGTCTGCTGCCGCCACTCCCCCTCGGATGCGAATTCAGCGGCGAAGTGCGGCTCCCAGAAAGCGATGTGGCACACCCGACCGATGCCGAAGACCGTCACGAGTTTTCCCCCTTGGCGACGCAATTCCGCGATCTGCTCGGCGTAGGTGGGTAATTCGGATTTCACGGCGAAATGACGTTGCCCCGCGGGCACTGTCCGACTTCCCAACGGGCCATAAAACGCCTGCTCCATCGCGAACTGAAACGCGCCGGAGTGCGTAGGAGGCAGTGTATTCCCCGCGGCGTCGGACCATTCGTCCATGTTGAACCCGTGGACGTGATCGCAAGGGATGTCCCATTCGCGGAGGAAGTACACGGCCCAACGGTACATCCCCATCGGCCCGACGGGCAGGATGAGGACTAAGGGCCGACCCGCTTGCCGGGCCTGTTGGATCTCCCGAGCGATTTCGTGACCGAGGTAGGTGTCGAAATCGCTCAGGCTGGCGCACCCCACCGGCTCGAAGTCGCGGTTCCACCATGGGCGACGCTCGACGACGGCATCGCCTGCCAAGGCACCAAGGCGGTCGATCTCCGCGAGGTTCCAGCCGCTGGGGAAGAATCCCTCCATCATTGAGCCGTCAAGAGTGGAGATTAGATCCATGGGATGGCTCCGGGGGTGAGGCGACGGGGAGGCTCGTTTGCTGAATGGATACGAAGGCCGTCCGCGGCCTTCAACGGGAAGTCCGGGGCTTGTTTCGCCGGATTTTCGGTCTAGAACATGAGTTGTGGTAGAAAACATCCGAAATCTTGATCCCGTGATGCTGGGAGGAATCGTCGTGTTGCGACGCCGGTTGTCGGCTGTGATGGCCCTGGCTGCGATGGCCGCGGCTGTGATCTGTGTCGGGTCCGCAGTGGCTCAGGACAAAGTCAACCTGTCATGGAAGCTGGAAAAGGACAAGCCGTTCTTCCAAGAAATGCGGACCACGGCCAACCAAAGCATGAAGGTCATGGGCCAGGACGTTACGCAAAAGCAGACGCAGACCTTCATTTTCAGCTTCACCCCCGTCTCGGTCGATGACAACGGCAATTGGACGATTAAGCAAAAGATCGAAGGGGTCATCATTACGATCGACATCAACAACAACGCCGTCAGTTACGACTCGACGAACCCAAATGCAGCAAACAACGCCCTGTCGGAATTCTTCAAGCAACTCGTCGGGGCCGAGTTCACGATCACCATGGACAAGAACCTGAAAGTGACCAAGGTGGAGGGTCGGGACGAATTCATTCGCAAGCTCGGCACCGCCAATGCTCAGATGGAGCCGTTGCTGAAGAAAATCCTCAACGACGATGCCCTGAAGCAGATGGCGGACCCGACGTTCGGAATGATTCCGAACAAGGAAGTGACCAAGGGCGAGAAGTGGACCAAGACCTCGGACCTGAACCTCGGCCCCATCGGCGGCTACACCTCCACGCAGACGATCGTTTACGAGGGGACGGACGAGAAGAACCCGAACCTGCACAAGCTGAAGGTGGAGACGAAGCTCGAGTACAAGACGCCCGGCGATGCCGACAGTGGCGCGCTGCCCTTCAAAATCAAGTCAGCGAGTTTGAAGTCGGACGGGGCTGCCGGAACGATTTTGTTCGACGCGTCGAAGGGCCAGATCGTGGAGTCTGATCTCAAACTCCAATTGAGCGGTTCGTTGGACATCGAGATCGGCGGCACCACGACGAAAGTGGATTTGAAGCAAGAGCAATCGACCTACGTCAAGGGGCATGACACGAACCCCGCGGTGAAGAAGTAGGTCACTTCGTCGCGACTTCCGCTAGCCCGGGATCATGATACCGCGACCTGAGCGGCCGCACGATTCCGGGCTTCGTTCGTTTACGGGGAGTCTCACGCGATGCGGGTGCTGATCCTCGGAGCGACGGGACAATTAGGCGGTGCCCTGCTTCGTCGCTTGGGTGCGTCGGCCGTCCCCGCCGGGCGTGATCGGGCAGACCTGACGCAACCCGACTCGCTTCGCCGGGTCCTCGACGAGGAACAGCCCGATGTGGTGATCAACTGTGCCGCGTACAACCTGGTCGATCGAGCCGAATCCGAGCCACACGCCGCTTTCGCCGTCAACGCCGTCGGCGTCCGGGAGTTGGCCTTGGAATGCGGCCGACGTGGGCTGTACCTGGTGCATTTCAGCACCGACTACGTCTTTGGCTTGGACGAAGGCCGTCGCCATCCCTACACGGAAGCCGACCTCCCGGGACCGCTGAGCGTCTACGGCGTCAGTAAGCTCGCGGGGGAGAACTTTGTCCAGGCTCACTGCCCGCGGCACCTGGTGATTCGCACCTGCGGTCTGTACGGCCTACCCGGAGTGGGCGGGAAAGCGGGAAACTTCGTCGAGGCCATGTTACGACTGGCCCAGGCAGGGCAAACCATCCGGGTGAAGACGGATGAGATTTGCTCCCCAACCTACACCGTCGACCTTGCCGAAGCCACCATCGCGTTGGTGGAACGTCGGGTGACGGGG
The DNA here is from genome assembly GCA_026418875.1 of Gemmataceae bacterium. Lineage (GTDB taxonomy): Bacteria > Planctomycetota > Planctomycetia > Gemmatales > Gemmataceae > CAKZUU01. The sequence goes on from JAOAAM010000572.1 coordinate 2,829, forward strand.
CTGTTGCATGTGACGTCGTCGGGCCAGTGCAGTCGGTACGAGTTTGCTGAAGAAATATTTCGCCAAGCCGGCCTACGACCCAACCTGGTGGCGGTGACGAGTGCGGAGTACGGCTCACCGGCCCGGCGGCCTTTCTATGCGATCTTGTCTCAGGATAGACTACGATCCCTCGGGCTGCCCCCCCTGCCGGAATGGCGAGATGCCCTCAGTCGCTACCTGCATGAGCGGCAAGCTCTTCGCCCTGTTTGACTCAACTCGAATCGCCGACTGAATTCGAGTCCCCGATCAATCTCAATTTCTCGATCGAACCCGAATCTTCGCTCCAAATCGATCCGACATCCTGTTTTCCCGACGGATCACCGCGATAGAAGTAGGCCTCCACGGAATGAGTTTCGTCCTCCAGAAGCACGGGCCGACGCTCAAACAGCACGGGCACCCCCTCGAATTCATCCAATTGTCGCAGGGTGGCCTCGTCGACGGCGTAGATCTCGCCCTCGATGGATCGGCCCGACTCCGGACAATCGATCAATCCGGGATACCAACGAATGCGGAGTAGGCGATAACGGGGTAAAGTCCGGGCCTGTCGGATGAAGGGCTGGCCCTGTAGTCGGAAATGGTTCGACATGCCGGACTTCAGCGTGCCGTACACGAAAAGCCATGTCCGATGGGGCGAATTCGCGGCGTTCAGATCGGCCATATCATAACGAAAGCATCGAAACCACGAAGCCGTTCCCACGGGGGGAAACACGGCAGCCGTCAGGGCCTATGGTATTCCAAGTCGGGATGGACGCGCACACGCTCCAGTTGCTCGAATTCGAGAAGATCCGCGACCTGGTCGGTCAATACTGTGCCACGTCAGCAGGCCGGGAGTTGGCCCGGCAATTGGAGCCGAGCAGGGATGGAGCCTGGATCGAGCAGGAGTTGGCTCTGGTCTCGGAGATGGTCGAGGCGCTGGAGAGTGGCCAACCCCCACCTTTCGCCGGATTGTACGACGTCCGGTTGGCAGTTCGACGAGCGGCGATCGGCGCGGCCTTGTCCGCCGAGCAACTGCTCGAGGTCGCGGCGACACTGAATTGCACCGGGGCGATGTACCGGTACCGGATGCGCCTGAGCGATCGCTGTCAGAAGTTGATCGATCTGTTGACCCCCATCGAAGACTTGGGACTGCACGCCAAGGCCATCCAGGCCAGCATCGACAACCGCGGCCATGTCATGGATCTGGCCAGCCCTGCTCTCTCGGATGTGCGACGGCGGCTTAGCGAGGTAGAAGAGCGAATCCAGGCCGAATTGAAGCGGCTACTGCGTGACCCCCGCATGCGCGAATGGCTACGGTACCCCAACGCCACTGTCAGTGGCGACCATTACGTCCTTCCCGTCGCGGTCAATCATCGTCATCGGGTGCCGGGGATCGTTCACCGCACCAGTAGCACGGGGGAGACGGTTTTTGTCGAGCCAATCGAAATCGCGAAGTGGAGTGCCGAGCGGATCGTCCTGAAAGGTGAAGAGGAGCGCGAAATCCAACGGGTGCTGCGGCAGTTGACAGCGGAAGTTGCTCGGGTGGCGAAACCGTTGCTCTTCGCCTTGGACATCCTCGCCCGCTTGGATTTGATCACGGCCAAAGCGCGATTTAGCCGTGACTTTCAGATGACGCGGCCGGAAATCGCCCCGGACGGTCCCTTATGGCTGCGACAAGCGCGACATCCGCTGCTCGAGCATTTGTTCCGTCAGCCCCCATCCGCTGCGTGGACACGCAAGCTCGCCGACTCGCCGGAGGAGGCCCGCAAGGTGGTGCCGATCGATGTTCGCTTGGGCGAGCGGTTCCGGCTCTTGGTCATCACGGGGCCGAACACGGGTGGGAAGACGGTGGCCCTGAAGACCACTGGCCTGTTGTGTGCCATGGCCCAGAGCGGGTTGCACATCCCCGCGGCCAGCGGCAGTCGAGTGCCTATCCTGCATCAGATCCTCGCGGACATCGGCGACGAGCAGAGCCTGGAGCAGTCCTTGAGTACGTTCAGTTCGCACATGTCGCGGATTGCGACGATTTTGGGAACGGCCGACGAGCGAAGTCTCGTTTTGCTCGACGAATTGGGAGCCGGGACCGACCCGACCGAGGGAGCTGCCTTGGGCCGGGCCATCCTCGATGAACTCGACCGGATCGGTTGCCTGGCGATGGTGACCACCCATTTGGGCGACCTGAAGACCTACGCCTTCTCCAACCCACGTGCCGAGAATGGAGCGGTCGAGTTCGACGTGGAGACCTTGCGCCCGACGTACCGGCTGCTCATCGGTCAGTTCGGGATGAGCAACGCCATCCGGATTGCTCGCCGACTCAAGCTGCCCCGGCGTCTGGTGTCTCGTGCCATGCACTACCTTCGACGGAAACAGCGGCGGGCACCTGAGATGGCACGGTTGGCACAGTTGAAAGCCGAAGCGGAACAGGCTCGGGAAGAAGCACGGCGCTTGCAATTGGAAGCCGAGCGCGAGAAGCGGGCCTACGAGGAGCAGCGAGCCGCCGCCGAGAAAGAAGTGCAACGGCAGGAGGCGTTGCGGAAATTCCGGACGCAGTTGCAACCCAATGACAAGGTACGGGTCGCCCGCTTCGATCAACCGGGGCGCGTCGTCCGTTGCGATGGAAGGAAGAACGTCGCGATCGTGGCGGTGGGCTTGGGTCAGTGGGAGGTGCCGCTCGATGAAATCTTTCCTTGGGAGCAGGAACAGCCCAATTTTCAATGACCGAACCCTCCCGATTCGAGCCAACCGACTTTCAATGACCTAACCCGCACGAGTCGAGCCAACCGACCCGAGGATCGGGCTTGCGATTGACCGTCGATGGTCGTCCGTCGCCATGCCGTCGCGGCGAACGACGAACCATGCATGGATGACGGTCGCTCCGATGAATCCTTCGAGAAGAGCCAACGGTGCATGGACCATGAACGAAAAAGCGGCGACGGCCGAGAAGTCGGCGGCTCCCCCGAATGCCAGGACAGCCGCCTGGAGGACGCAAGTCAGGGCCACGATCACCGAACAGGTCACGAAGCCGCCAAACCACACCCGGGGCCGTCGCGTGGGAGAGCGCCGTGCCAAGTACAACGCCGGGCCTGTCACGAGCCACGACCACGGGTGAAAGACACAACCCAACGCAACCAGGCTTTCGCCCAAGCCGGACTTTCCGCCCGATGAGAACGGTGTGAAGAGCGGCCGTGCCAACCAGGCCGGAATCGCCATGATGCAACTATTGATGCCCCACGTCGTCAAGTCGCCGTGCCCCAGCAACCACGCTTGCAGGAAAACGGCCAGCGGGATGGCAACCAGAGATCTTCGACCTAGGAGGATCCCTGCCAGGCCGTTCAGCACCAGATGGGCCGAGAACGCCCCCACAGGGATGTGAATCGACGACGCAACGAACAGGGCTGCGGTCACCAAGGCGAGGCGAGCCAATTCCTCGTCCTGAAGTCGTCGCAGGCCGATCGCGATCAGTCCACAAGCCCCGACGATCCCCAAAAGCCAACACGGGTTCGACAGCACATTCGCCGAGATGTGGACGCCCAAGGGCCACAAACCAGGCATCGCAAGACCGATCATGCCGATTCCCTGCGTGAATCAACGAATCGAACGGGGCCACCCTTTCCGCGATACTCCGGACGTCGCCGGACCCAGCCGCAGCAGCGGCTAGGGCTTGGTTCCGGCCGCTCGGTTCTCGGGATCATGTCGAGGTTCCACCGACCAGAGGTGGCGCACGAAGAAGTCTTGGAGCCGCCTCCACCCGTAAGCACCACCCATGCCGTGTCCAGCGCCGGGGACGACCAGGAGGTCGAAATCTTTGTCGGCTCGAATCAAGGCGTTCACGACTTGCATCGTCGAGGCCGGATCGACATTGCGATCCAACTCGCCCACGATGAGCAGCAGTTTGCCCTGAAGGCGATGGGCTTGCGTGACGTTTGATTGTTCGGCATAGTGGGGGCCGACGGGATAGCCCATCCACAATTCATTCCACCACACTTTGTCCATGCGATTGTCGTGACAGCCGCAGGCCGCCACGGCGACGCGATAAAAATCGCCGTGGACCAAAAGCCCGCGGAGCGCACTTTGCCCCCCCGCAGAGGTTCCGTAGATCCCCACGCGGGACAGGTCCATGCTCGCATCCTTGGCGGCAGCGGCGCGGATCCAGGCGATGCGGTCGGGAAATCCCGAATCGCCCAGGTTCTGCCAGCAAACGTCGTGGAACGCCTTGGAGCGATGCGACGTCCCCATGCCGTCGATCTGAACCACGATGAAGCCCAGCTCCGCGAGTTCTTGGGCACTGTAAAACACGGCGAACGATTTCGGGACGTGAGCGCCATGGGGGCCGGCGTAAATTTCCTCGATGACCGGGTATTTCCGGGATGGGTCCCAGTTCAGGGGTCTGTGTATGATGCCGTAGATGTCGGTCTGGCCGTCGCGCCCCTTGGCCACGAATCGTTCCGGCGGTCGCCAGCCGTGTTTCTCTAACTCGCGCGTGTCCGACGTCTCCAGCAAACACACCAACTCCCCGTCGCTGGTCCGCCGTAGTTCATGGCGGGGTGGCAGATCCACTCGAGAGTACGTGTCGATCAAGAAACGACGGTCCGGCGAAAACCGGACCCGATGCGTACCGTCACCGTGGGTCAGCCGAGTCAAGTTCGATCCGTCGAAACCGATCCGGCAGTAATGAACGTGATAGGGGTCTTCTGCCGGGTCGATCCCGCCTGCGCGGAAAACGACCTCCCGCGACGCATCGTCCACGAACTCGACGCCCCGCACAACCCAAGGTCCGCGGGTGATCTGGTTTATCACCTGACCCGTTCGGCCATCGATCAGGTACAAGTGGTTCCAGCCATCGCGTTCCGACATCCAGATCCACTCATCCCGGTCCGCGACTCGGTGGAGAAAATACTTATGGGCATAATCGACGAA
>JAOAAM010000068.1 GCA_026418875.1 Gemmataceae bacterium
CGCCGAGCCGCAGGCGTTCCGTGTTGTTCCCGGGCAAGGCATCAGCGGCATCGTGGACGGAAGAACGGTCGATGTGGGAAATGCAGCGCTAATGGAGCGACTCGGACTCGACACGAGCGAAATCGAGCCTTTGGCCCAACCCCATCTCCAAACCGGTTCCACCGTCAGCTTTGTGGCGATCGACGGGGAGGTGCGCGGGGTGATTGTGGTCGCGGATCGGATCAAGGAGACCACGCCGGAAGCCGTGCGTCGTTTGCGGCAGGCGGGACTTCGGCTGATCATGGCCACAGGCGACCGCCCCGAAGCAGCCGCCCGGATCGCCCAATCCTTGGGTATCAACGAGGTGCATGCAGGGATCGATCCGGGGCAAAAGGCCGAATTGGTGCGACAGCTTCGGAGTCAAGGCCGGGTCGTGGCGATGGCCGGCGATGGCATCAACGACGCCCCGGCCCTCGCCGCGGCTCACGTCGGCCTGGCCATGAGTCATGGGACAGACGTGGCCATGGAAACCGCCGACGTGGTTTTGGTGAATGGCGACCTTCTCGGCGTCGAGCGAGCGATCCGCCTAAGCCGCGCAACCGTCCGAAACATTCGGCAGAACCTCACACTGGCGTTCGTCTACAACCTCGTCAGCGTGCCCGTCGCCGCCGGGGTGTTCTACCCACTGGCGGGCATCCTGATTTCGCCCATTTGGGCGAGCGTCGCGATGACCGCCAGTTCGCTGTCGGTGGTCGGCAATGCCCTGCGGCTGCGACGGACCCGGCTGTGACCGCCCCTGACGCACGATCAACTTTTTAGCTTGATCGTTAGATCGGACGTCGGCCCGGTAATCTCGACGACGATGTCCGAGTCACCGCTCTCGGCGTCGAGATAACGGGTGTTAATCATTTTTTGGATGCCTTCATCAGTTTGGGGCGGCAGTTTGATATAAACCTGATACTTCCCGGGCACCACGGCATTCCGACCCGCCGAATCCGTCAGGGTGAAGGTTCCCCCGCTCTGGATCGCGCCGGTCGCCCCGTGCAACCCGCTGACAGGCCGCAACACAACCGTGCCGCTGTTCAATGGGGTGTTGTTGGGCAGCAGGACTTTCCCACTGACGGCGACGCCTTCAGGTGCTGCGGGCGGACCTTTTTTGCCGCAACCGACGATCACCAACAACCCGGCTGTCAGAAAACAGCCCAAAATCACGACTGTTCGCTTACAGAATGGCATCACATCTCCTCCTCGGTGTCATTCGTTTTAAGTTATGGATGGCGGACGCCCGCCAGAATTGTGTTCACGTGGGGAACGTTGTGGTTTTGCGGTTCCAGCGTGAGTTCATTCGGCTGAAAAACAAAGCGGGCGGCTGCGAGTCGATCTCGCAACCGCCCACTGTGACATCCGAAAATCAGTTGGCGTCGGGGCCGGGGATGTCGCCGCTACGGGCGGTGATCATGGCCGCGAAAGAGGCAGCACTGATCGTGCGGCTGATGAACCGGACGGAACCATCCGCCATGCACACATTCATGCCGCCGGAGTGGAAGCTGTACGGCTCGCTGTCGTTGTTGCAGGTCACGATGCAGGTGGCGCCGTCGCCCGGAGTGACGCCCGACCCGTTGATCGCCCCGGTGCCCGGATGCGAGCCATCCATCGAGCCAGCACAGCCATCCGGATCGGTCCAGCCGAAGCCCTCCGGTCGCGGCAGCAACGTGCCCATTTCGCGATCCAACACGAACCAGTTCGGCCGAGCACCATCTTCCATGATCAGGAACGTGTTGCTCGAGCCGTCGCGGATTTGATTGATCGGCGTTTCTCGGTCATTTGACAACGCACCCTCGTGGTCGCTGGTGCCTCGAGGGTTGACCAGGCCGTTGGCCACATAAAAACGATGCCGCAAGCGGTGCATCACGATGTAATCCAACGGTCCCATCACGCGGCCATCAATCGCCGATCCCGTTCCCGCGGCGGGCAAACGATCGCCAATGGCCGAGGGGCACATGAAAATCGGCACCACCGTCTGCCCTGCGGTGGCATTGGGTTCCTGGTTCCAGGGGAAATTGCGGTCGTACAAGCGAGCTAGGTTGCCCTGCTCGATGTAGTCGAGGACGACCCCCGTCCAAGCCATCCGCCGCCCCGCCGCATCGAACGGCCGAGACCGCGGCAACTTGCCCGTCGTGCTCTCATAGTTGTGCAGGGCCAGACCCATCTGCTTCAGGTTGTTCTGGCACTTGACACGCGCCGCCGCATCGCGAACTTTCTGCACTGCCGGCAGCAGCAACCCGATCAAGATCGCGATGATGGCAATGACGACGAGAAGCTCAATTAACGTGAAACCCGGGCGTCGGCTAAAAGAACGCATAATCACTCCCAAATGGATGAAATTTCCCGTTGGCACTCGTTTTAGAGCCGCTTTGTGTATTTTTCATGAAGAATCAATGTCTATTTGTTGAACAATCTGACTCGCTGCTCGTTCGATCAGGCACCTAATTTGCTTTCCATCCACGCGATCGGGTCGCGCCGGGACCTACACACGCATCGTAGAACAAACTGCTCGACGCCTTGCTTTCCGCGTGTTTCCAGGCTGCTTTGCGAATCCGAGGAGGCCGAGGGCCAAAGCGCATGTTATCGCAAATTGTGACCCGATTGACGGCTCCGGTCATCGCCGTGAGCCTGTTGCTCCTGGCCGTCGGGACCGGGGCTGCCTGGTACGTGCATCAGCTGCAAGCGGCAAATGATCGAATTCTCGAGCAACACCTTGCCAGTGTCTGGGCCACCCAAGAACTCGAGGTCGGGCTGCGGGAGGTCCGATCGAGATTGAATCGTTTTGTTTACCATCGAAATGAGGAAGCGCTCAAAGGCATCCCAGAGTTACGCGCCAATACGGAAGCGGCGCTGGCCACGATGGAACGCACTGCATTGACCGAGCGGGAGCTGGATTGGGTGCGGCGGATTCGCAGCGGCTTGGACGAGTTTTACCGCGAGGTGGAACATCTGAGCACCTCCCCGGCTGACATGCGCCCCCACGGGCAGATCGACCACTTGCTTTATGACGTGATTTTGCCCTTGGCCTCCGACTATCGGGAGGTCAACGAGCATCTTTTCGAGCAGGCGACGCGATCGAACCAACAGTCGTCACGAAGGCTGATCCGCGGTTTGTTGCTCTTGGGCATCGGGGGAGCCGCGGGGGGTATCCTCGTCGGTTGGTTCCTGGCACGGACCATTCAGCGATCAATCGTTCGCGTGCATGTCCGGCTGCGGGATGCGGCTGGCAAACTGCGCGAGGCGGTGGATTCCGTTCGGGTGGATCGCGGCAAAGAGCCGGAAGACCTCGGTGTCTTGGCGGAGCGGCTGATCGGTCCGATCAATGAGTTGCTGGAGCGGCTTCAGCGGAGTCGGCAAGAAGTGTTGCATGCCGAGCAATTGGCCAACGCCGGGCAGATGGCGGCGGGTGTCGCCCATGAGGTGCGCAACCCGCTGACGGCCATCAAATTGCTGGTCCAATCCGCCTTGGACCGCGGTCCGGATGCCGCCCTCTCCGGCCGCGACCTGCAAGTCCTGGATGAGGAAGTCGCCCGCTTGGAGCGGTTAACGAGTACGTTCCTCGATTTTGCCCGTCCCCCACGACCCGAGAAGCGCTTGATCGATGTCGCTGAGGTCTTGCAGCGTGTTCTCGAACTGGTCGGCCCCCGTGCCGATCTTCACGGCGTGAACCTCCGCTGGCAGGCCCAATCGCCCTTACCCCCCATCGAAGGCGACCCCGGACAACTACATCAAGTCCTCTACAACTTAATCATCAATGCCTTGGAAGTCGCTCCTGTGGGCAGCGACGTGTGGGTCCGCATCGTCGGCCGCTCGGGCGACCATCCCAGTGTCACCATTCAAGTCGAAGATAGCGGTTCCGGGATTCCTAAAGAACTCGGCGACCGCATCTTCGAGCCGTTCGTCAGCACCAAAGAGACCGGGATGGGCTTGGGGCTGTCGATTTGTCGGCGGGTGGTGGAATCCCACGGCGGCACGATTCATGCAGAAAATCGGCCCCAAGGCGGCGCCCGCTTTGTCGTGACGCTCCCAAGCGCGTCGCCAGCCCGGGTTGCCGCGGTCAGGAATGAGGCTCAGCCATGTCCAGGTTGATTGTGATTGACGACGAACCGAATGTCCTGTACTCGCTGCGGCAAGCCTTGTCCCGCGACGGTTTGGAAGTCGAGACCGCCCAAACCGCACGCCAAGGGTTGGGACAAATCCGCCAGACGACGCCCGATGCCGTCATCCTCGACGTCCGCCTGCCGGACATGTCCGGCTTAGAGGCATTCGACAAAATCCGCGAAGTCGACCCGCAACTCCCTGTCATCGTCATCACGGCATTCGCCACGACCGAGACGGCGATCGAGGCGATGAAGCGCGGGGCCTTCGAGTACCTGCTCAAACCTGTCGATTTACGCCAACTCCGGCGGGTCGTCGCCCAAGCTCTGGAGGTGTCACGCCATCGGCATGGCCAGCCCGAGGCCGACGTGGTCGAGGGCAAGCCCGGCGAAATCGTCGGGCAATCCGCGGCCATGCAGGAGGTCTACAAGGCGATCGGACGCACCGCCCCGCAAGATGTCACCGTGCTGGTGGTGGGCGAGAGCGGCACCGGCAAGGAATTGGTCGCCCGGTCGCTGCATCAGCATAGTCGCCGCGCTTCCGGCCCCTTCCTCGCGATCAACTGTGCTGCCATCCCTGAACAGCTGCTCGAGAGCGAGTTGTTTGGTCACGAAAAAGGGGCTTTCACCGGTGCCGACCGGCTCCGACCCGGAAAATTCGAGCAGGCCAGCGGCGGCACCCTCTTCCTCGACGAAATTGGCGACATGAGCCCCGCCACCCAGGCCAAAGTTCTCCGCCTCCTTCAAGAGCAACGATTCGAGAGACTCGGCGGCACCACCACCATCTCCTCCGACGTCCGACTCATCGCCGCCACCAACCAAGACCTCGACGCCCAAGTCGCCGCGGGTCGCTTCCGCCGCGACCTACTGTATCGTCTCAATGGCTTCACCATCCATCTGCCGCCCCTCCGCCAACGGCTCGAGGACATCCCCGACTTGGTCCAGCACTTTGTCTCCCTATTCAACCGCGAGCATGGCAAGTCGATCCGCTCGATCCACCCCGAAGTGATCGCCCGGCTCCAACGGCACGATTGGCCCGGAAATGTCCGCGAACTGCAAAGTGCAATCCGCTTCGCCGTGGTCAACTCCGTCGGCGAAACTTTGACCGTCGAGCACCTTCCCGCCCATCTCCGCGATGCGGAACGCCCCCCCACCGAGCGGGCCAACCCTCTGGATATCCTCGGCATGGTCGAGGACATGCTCGCCCGCGGCGACAGCGACATTTATCGCAGGGTGAATGATCTGGTCGATCGCGTCGTCATCGAGCGTGTCCTGCGGCATGTGAACGGCAATCAGGTGCATGCCAGCGAACGCTTGGGAATCTCCCGAACCACGTTGCGTTCGAGGATCCAAATGCTCGGGATCCCTCCCGTGGCTGAATCGAGTGAGTGAACAATTCGTGACCAATTCTTGAACAGCCCGCCGGACGGAACTGGTTGGATTCTGTGCAGGAGAAGGTCGTTTACAGGTATTTCCGCGGCCATCGAGCCGATTTTCGCGGCCAAGACCGGGTTGGCAACTTCGGCACGGAAGTTGCTCCTCTCTTAATTCCCCCGGCTGGCGGGGTCCAGGCCATGTCACTGACTGGGCATGTGGACCCCGCCGCATTTTTTCTTCACAGGGGACCTTTCACCCCCTCCCGCACGAGTCGATTGCCACCAAGCTACCCGAGTTGCCGATTGGCTGCTATCATCGGGCTTTGGTCTCAAGATTAACCCCGCGTCGACGCCTCCCGATGTTCCGCGACCCACAGGGCGAGTTGACACTCTCCCCCACGGATTTGGTTCAGTTTCTCGGCTGCCCTCACGCAACGCAGTGGGAAATGAAACACCTGGACGTCCCCCGCTCGGAGCAGAACCGCGCCGCTGCCGATCCCCTCCTGATCCAAAGGGGCCAACAGCATGAGCAGGAATATCTGACACGGCTGCTCAACCAGGGAAGGCAAATCGCCCAAATTGCTGGTCAGGATGCTTTGAACGCCACACTGCTTCACCTGCGTGACGGAGTGAAGGTCATCTATCAAGCGGAACTACGCCATGGCCGATGGCTGGGTCGGCCGGACTTTCTCTTCCGCGTAGACACCCCGTCATGCCTCGGTCGCCACAGTTATGAACCAGCCGACACAAAATTCGTTCGCTCCGCTCAACCCGAACACATCATCCAGTTGAGCGTCTATGCCGAGTTGCTCGCCGCCATCCAAGGCATCCGCCCGAAACACATTCACGTGGTTCTCGATGGCTTCCGAACCGAGACTTTCCTCGCCGACGATTTCGCCGCCTACGTTCGCCTCGCCCAACGACGGTTGCAACGATTCGTCAAGGGACCGCCCCTCGAAACGATCCCTGAACCCTGCGCTGCCTGCCCCCAATGCGACTGGCGCGAGCACTGCCAAAAGCTTTGGGAGAACACCAACCACCTCTCCCTTCTCGCCGGCCTACGATCCTCCCAACGGGAGACGCTGCGTGACCATGGGATCCACACCGTGGAAGACCTCGCCCGATGCGATCCCGACAAACCCCTCCGTGGAATGCCCCAACGGACCCTTCGACTCCTCCAAAAGCAAGCCCAACTCCACCTTCGGCGGCGACAAAATAACGAACCATGCCTGGAGCGACTCGACCCAGTTGCCGGCCGAGGCCTTCAGCGCTTGCCGCCGCCCCAAGATGGCGACCTCTTCTTCGACATGGAAGGCGATCCGCTCTACCCGAACGGTGGATTGGAATACCTATTTGGTGTCGGCTATTACGAGACGCCATCGGCCTTCGTCTACAGGGCCTTTTGGGCACACACGCATGACGAAGAACGCCGCGCCTTCGCGCAGTTCATGGCCTTCCTCGAATCTCATTTTCGCCGATATCCCAACGCATTCATCTACCATTACAACCATTATGAACCCACTGCCCTGAAGCGCTTGGCGTCTCGCTACCGCCACGGCGAAGACCACTTGGATCAGCTTTTGCGCTTACAGAAATTCGTCGATCTTTACCGCATCGTTCGTCAAGCGCTCCTGATTGGCGATTCGAGTTATTCACTCAAAGTGCTCGAACCTTATTACGGTTTCGAACGAAAAGGCATTGTTGCCACCGCGGCCGACAGTATTATTGTTTACAACCAGTATCGTAATGATCCTGAGGCCAACGCCCATCTCTTGCAGCAGATTGAGGAATATAATCGGATCGATTGCGAGTCCACGGCCGCCCTGCGCCACTGGCTTCTCGAATTGCGGCCCCGTGAACTATCATGGTTTGAACCGACGGCCGTCGCTGAGGAGCCGAATCAGCTGAAGAACCAACAGCAAGCTGAACTTCAGGATCTAATCCAATCTTTGCAGGCGCGAGCGAGCACGGCGGACCATCCCTGCCGACACATGGTCGATCTTTTGGAATTTCATCGCCGCGAGGAAAAGCCCGCCTGGTGGTCCTACTTCGATCGTCGTGAACAAATGGACGAGGAACTGATCGACGATCTGGACTGCCTCATCGGTCTCGAACTTGAAGGAGAGCCAAAACAGGAAAAACAATCGCTTATCTACACCTATCGTTATCCGCCGCAGGAAACAAAAATCCGCGTCGGCGACACGGTCAACGCTCTCTCAACATTGTCCGATGAAAATGACTACGTTGGCATCGTGGTCGAACTAAACGAAGCTCAATGCATTATCCGGATCAAGCGAGGCAAGAAAAGAAGCCCTTTGCCCAGGCAACTCTCGATCGATTCCGGCAAGCCGATCAAAACCGACGTCTTGAGAGAGGCTCTGCGTCGAGTCGCCGAAGATAGCTTGCACAGTTTTGCCAACTATCCTGTCGCTGGCGAAATCCTGTCTCGGTCATTGCCGAAATTGCGCGGGCGGATCAGCGGCGAGCCGATCCTCCGGGGCATGGGTCCAGTGAATCAGGAGGCCTTGGCAGCGGTTGCGGCATTGGACAATTCCTACTTGTTTATTCAAGGTCCTCCAGGAGCTGGAAAAACTCACATCAGTGCCGATCTGATTGTCGAACTGATGCGCCAAGGTAAGAGGATCGGCGTGAGTGCCAATTCCCATATGGCCATCAACAATCTGCTGAAGAAGGTCGAAGCCACTGCCATCGAAAAAGATTTCGAATTCCGTGGGGTCAAAAAGTGCAGTGACGACGCCGACGCGCTGCCCGAATCTCAGTTCATCTCCAATGTCTTCAAAGTCCCGGAGATTGAGCCGGAATGCGCGTTAATCGCCGGCACCGCCTGGCTTTTCGCCGATGAGAAACAGGAAAAGACGATTGATGTGCTGTTTATCGACGAGGCAGGTCAAGTCTCGTTGGCAAATGTGATCGCCATGGCCACCGCGGCGAAGAACATCGTTCTCGTCGGCGATCAAATGCAACTGGGGCAGCCCATCCAGGGGACGCATCCCGGTCAGGCAGGCCAGTCGATCCTGGAGTTTCTTCTCGAGGGGCGTGCCACCGTACCGCCGGAACGGGGAATCTTCCTGGGCGAGACATGGCGGCTGCGGCCCGAGTTATGTGAGTTTGTATCTCGGGCCTTCTATGAAAGTCGGCTGAAACCGCATGCCTCGACGAGCCAACGGCAGCTTAGGTTTGACCACCGCCTCGATGAGCTTCGCACGGCCGGGATTCACTTTCATCCGGTGCATCATGTCGGTTGTTCACAAAGAAGCGAAGCGGAGGCAATGGTCGTCAAGGATTATTACGACAAGCTGTTAGGCCAGACATTCGTGGACCACGGCGATGAGCGACGGCTGACAGAGAAAGATATCCTCGTGGTGACGCCTTACAACGCCCAGGTCAATTTGCTGAGCAGCCGTCTGCCCCAAGGAGCGCGAGTCGGCACGGTGGACAAGTTCCAGGGGCAGGAAGCTCCGGTGGTGTTGATTTCGATGGTGGCGTCGAGCGGAGAGGATGTGCCGCGGGGGATCGAGTTTTTGCTCAGTGCCCAGAGGTTGAACGTGGCGGTGTCTCGGGCACAATGTCTGGCGGTGGTGGTGGCCAGCCCGCGGCTGTTGGCCGTCCCGTGCCGCACCATCGAGCAACTTCGCTTGGCGAACAAGTTTTGCCTGCTGGCCGAATCCGGCGGGGTTACCGGCAGCTGAGAGCCGCTAACCGCACATTCTGCCCAGAGAAAGATTGACATATCGACAGGTAACGATATATTTGACATACAGGCAGACAAGGGATGGGATCCTCTCTAGGCTGCCACTGGCTCGCGGGTGATTTGATGCCGGTTACGTTCCCCTGGGAGATGTCCGAATGACCACTGCAAGTTCTGTCCAGGCGTCGCCAGCCGCGGCTCCCCGGCGAAGAAAGTTGCCTCCCTGGGTTGGCACGCTGGTCTTGGGTGTCGCGATGACCTTCGGCCTGGCCGTCCTGCTCGCCGCATTTGCAGGCGTGTTCAAAGACAAGGTGCCCATGGAGGTGCCCGAGCGCCGCAGGGCCTGGGCCGGTGACGAGCCGACGGCGGAAGTCCGGCTGATTAAGCGGCCTCGCTTCGAGTCGGCAGTTGGGACTGTCCGTGCCGTTCATGAATCCTCCATCGCCTCGAAAATCCTGGCCCGGGTCGTTGAGGTGAACGTCAAGGCCGGTCAACCCGTGACCAAGGGCGACGTGGTAGCCCGGCTGGACGATTCGGATTTGCAAGCCCGGCTGAAGCAGGCCCGAGCCGCAGAAGCGGTGGCCGTCGCCGCTCATGCCAAGGCGGTGCAAGATCACGAGCGCATCCGTCGCGCGGCCGCCACCGGGGCGGTTTCCTCGCAGGAACTCGATCAAGCCGTGGCGGCCCTGCGCAGTGCCGAGGCCGAGTTGGAACGGGCCCGCCAAGCCATCAACGAGGCCGAGGTCATGCTCAGCTACGCGACCCTGACGGCTCCCCTGACCGGAGTGGTGATCGACAAGCGGGTGGAGGTCGGCGACACCGTCGCGCCGGGCCAGATCCTCATGACCGTGTATGACCCGACCCGGCTGCAAATGGTGGCGAGCGTCCGGGAATCGCTGGCGTTGCGGCTGAAAGTCGGCGACACCGTGCCAGCCAAGCTCGAATCGCTCAATTACGAATGCACCGCCACGGTGAGCGAGATCGTTCCCGAGGCGCAGGCCGCTAGCCGCTCGTTCACGGTGAAAGTCACCGGCCCCTGCCCGCCGGGGGTGTACAGCGGCATGTTCGGTCGAATCTTCATCCCGCTGGATGAAGAGGAGATCATCGTCGTGCCGAAGTCGGCCGTGGTCCGCGTCGGACAGTTGGACATGGTCAACGTCGTCGTCGACGGACGGGTTGAGCGGCGGAGTGTGCAGTTAGGCCGAAGTTTCAATGGGGAAGTCGAGGTGCTCTCGGGGCTGGTTCCGGGAGAGCGGGTGACGCTGCCCAAGAAAGGAGCTGAGTCATGAGCCAGGCGACCTCCAGCGAACGTCCCGGTCACGACGAGGGGATCCTGTCGGCGATTGTGCGGATCTTTCTCGAATCCAACCTCTCGTCGATGCTGATCATTTTTTCGCTGCTGGTCGGTGCGGCGGCCTTGCTCGTGACGCCTCGGGAGGAGGATCCGCAAATCATCGTTCCCCTGGCGGACATTCACGTCCAGGCCCCGGGCCGATCCGCCGCCGAAGTGGAACAACTCATCGCCACGCCGTTGGAACGGATCCTGTATCAGATCGATGGGGTGGAGTACGTCTACAGCATGTCGCGGGAAAACCACGCCATCATCACGGTTCGTTTCTACGTAGGTGAAGACCGGGAGCGGAGCCTGGTGAAGATTTTCAAAAAATTGGACGAACATTTGGACGTAGTTCCGCCGGGGGTGACGGGCTGGGTGGTCAAGCCGGTGGAAATCGACGACGCCCCGATCGTCACGCTGACCCTCACGGGAGCCGATAGCCACACCCTGCGGCGTGTCGGGGAAGAGGTGGTGCAACGGCTGTCGGGGGTGGCCGATGTGTCTCGGGCTTTTGTCATTGGTGGGGAACCGCGAGTCGTCCGCATTCAACCGGACCCGGACCGTTTGCAAGCGTATGGCCTGAGTCTCTTGGAGCTTCGTCGATCCTTGGCCGGAGCGAACATTACGATGCCGGCCGGCGACTTCACCCGCCAGGACAGCGTGGCCCGTGTCGACGCCGGGTTGCTCCTGACCCGGGCGACACAGTTGGGCGAATTGGTGGTGGGCGTCGATCAGGACCGACCGGTCTTTTTGAAGGATGTCGCCGTCGTCACCGATGGTCCGGACGAGGTGGTGAGCCATGTCCGTCACGGTTGGGGTCCGGCCCGGGGCTTCGCGGCCCATCCCGGCGACCCCGGCACGCTGGTCGGCGGAGAGACTCCGTCCTCCACCGACGCCGTCTCGCTGCCGGCGGTCACCATCGCGATTGCCAAGAAGAAGGGCAGCAACGCCGTCGCCGTGGCTCAGAACGTCCTGGACGCGGCCGAACAACTGCAACGCGAGGTCTTGCCCGACAACGTGCAGATGGTGGTGACGCGGAACTACGGGCGAACCGCCGATGAGAAAGTCAACGAGTTGATCGAGGCCCTCGCCGTCGCCGTCCTCATCGTCATCGCGCTCCTGACGCTAAGCCTGGGCTGGCGGGCCGCGATCGTCGTGGCGGTCGCCGTTCCCGTCGTCTTCGGTCTGACCCTCGCGGTCAATCTCCTGTTCGGCTACACGATCAACCGCGTGACCCTCTTCGCACTGATCCTGGCCCTGGGCCTGCTGGTGGATGATCCGATCGTGGACGTGGAAAACATCGAGCGGCATTTCCACCAACGGAAAAAGGCCTCCCCCCGAATCGTCATGGAAGCCGTCGCCGAGATTCGCCCGCCGCTCATCAGTGCGACCCTGGCGGTGATCGTCAGCTTCCTGCCGATGTTTTTCATCACGGGGATGATGGGGCCTTACATGGCCCCGATGGCCTTGAATGTCCCGGTCGCGATGTTCCTCTCGATGGTGGTTGCGTTCACGATTACCCCGTGGTTGAGCTATCGCTTGCTGCGGGGGACGGCGGAGAAAGCGGCGGCCCACGGCGATTCGCAACATGGCGGATCAGCCCACAGCGATTCGCAGCAGGGCGGATCAGCCCACAGCGGTTCGCAACATGGCGGGAGGGGGGAAGCCGGCACCATGCCGGATGCGCACGACAGTTACGACCCCGAGGAATTGAAGCGGACCCTACTCTACCGCATCTTCCGCCCGCTGATGGGGCCGCTGATCACGTCGCGCCGCCGGGCCAGCATCTTCCTGTTGCTGATGACGCTGTTGACCGTCGCTGCGATGGGGCTGGCCGCGACCCGCTCCGTGCCGCTGAAGATGCTCCCGTATGACAACAAGAACGAATTCTTGCTGATTCTCGATGCCGACGAGGGCACGACCTTGGAACGAACCGATGCCGCGGTCCGCGAATTCGAGGCGTACCTCTCCAGCGTGCCCGAAGTGACGGACTTCATCAGCTACGTTGGCACGCCCGGACCGGTGGATTTCAACGGATTGGTGCGGCACTACTACCTGCGGGAAGGCCCGCACCTGGCTGAGATCCGCGTCAATCTCGTCGCCAAGAAGCACCGTTCGCAACAGAGCCACGGCATCGGATTGCGGCTGCGAGACGACCTAACGGCCATCGCCGAGAAACATCGCCTCGCTTTGAAGATCGTCGAACTGCCGCCCGGGCCGCCGGTGATCGCCTCGGTGGTGGCGGAAGTCTATGGCCGGCCCGACCACACCTACGACGACATCCTGGCCGCCGCCCGAATCGTCGCGAAACGATTCCATGCCGAACCGGGATTGGCCGACGTGGACGACGTGTCCGAGGCTCCAGCAACCAAGCTTGTCTTCACCACCGATCAGGAAAAGGCTGCTTTGGCCGGTGTCAGCGTCGCCGAAATCGCCGACACCATCCGCATGGCCTTGGGCGGCGACCGGGAAATGACGCTCCGGGTCGAGGGTGAGCGAAACCCGCTTCGCATCGTCGTTCGATTGCCACGCGGCCTGCGCTCTCATCCTGCCGATCTGGGACTGTTGCAAGTCAAAGGCGCTCGCGGTCAGTTAGTGCCTTTAGCTGAACTCGGCCACTGGGACAAGACCCGGACCGACCAGACGATCTATCACAAGAACCTGGAGCGGGTCGCCTACGTCTTTGCCGAGACCGCCGGACGTCCCCCGGCGGAGTGCGTCATCGATCTCATCGCCGACCAGACCACGCCACGAGGTCCGGGTCCTGAAGGCGGGTTCGTCGCCGACGCCCCGGCCCGACCCGTCGACGAGCGAACCTATTTTCGCAATGGCGGCGGGATCGCATGGGCGGTTCCCGAAGGGATACGGGTCAAGTTCTCGGGCGAGGGAGAGTGGAAGATCACCTTGGACGTCTTCCGCGACTTGGGCCTGGCGTTCGGTGCAGCCCTGTTGATGATCTACGTCATCCTCGTTGCCCAAACGCACTCCTTCATGGTGCCGCTCATCGTCATGTTGGCGATCCCCCTCACGGTCTTGGGCGTGATGCCGGGGTTTTACCTGCTCAGCGGCGTGTTCGGTCAAACCGTCGGCGGCTACGCCGACCCGGTCTACTTCACCGCCACGGCCATGATCGGCATGATCGCTTTGTCCGGCATCGTGACGCGCGACTCGATCATCCTCGTGGATTTCATCCAACATTCCGTCAAGCGAGGGCGCACCTTGTTCGATGCCATCATGGAAAGCCGGGTCGTTCGTTTGCGGCCGATTTTGCTCACCGCCGGAGCGGCGATGCTTTCCAGCATCCCCATCACGCTCGATCCGATCTTCTCCGGCTTAGGCTGGTCGCTGATCTTCGGCCTGCTGGCCTCCACCCTGTTCACCCTCTTCGTCGTCCCCGTGACTTACTGGCTGATTTACCACCGCTCCACAACTGGAGAGAATCATTGAAATATCGAAAGATGACGATATAATTGAGTATGAAAGCGTGGGAGGCCGATCCCGATGGGGAAGACAAAAACCGTGGCCGACATGGGATTGATCGACCTGTCGACGCTGGAGCAAGCGGCGGAATGCCTCAAGACATTGGCTCACCCTCACCGCTTGCGCATCGTGCAGATGCTCCTGCGGGGTCGATACACGGTCGGCGAGTTGGCCGAGGCGTGCGACATCCCCAGCCACATGGCCTCGGAACATCTGCGACTGATGCAGCGCTGCGGCCTGCTGGCCTGTGAAAAGGACGGTCGGCGTGCGTATTACCGCATCGAGGAACCGCACCTGACCGACATCATGCGCTGCATCGAGTCACGGTTCGGCAGACGTTGATCGAAAGACGACCCGACCTGTTGACCCGAAGCTCGGGGGATTGACCGTGGCCTGTGAATCACCGTTGAATCGAACCGGAACACTGCGAGGACGCCTGATGGAACTCCTGTTGCCGTTGGTCGTGCTGGTGGTTTGGTTTGTCTTACAAGCGTGGCTGCTGCCGAAACTTGGTGTGCCGACCTGAATGTCGGGCGCTTGTCGGCCGAGTTCGGCCCCACCCAAAACGAAGTCTGAATCAGCTCCCGCCAGCCCGACGGAACCGGAAGCCCATCGCTGAGACTCTTCGCTCGCCAGCTCGCAACTGAAAACGGGGGCTGCCGGCCGCTGCGGGTGGGGGTGGTTTTTGCCCCTGCCCGCGGCGGATTGTTTTAGAATCCGGCAAAACAATCCGTAGAACAACACCGGTGATGTCGGTGTCCCCGTCGGGGACCGCGCCTTGTCTTCCACTCTCATCAAGAAAGACGTCTTCGAGGCACAGCCATGAATCGGGAGCGACTCGCAGTGCCGGTGGTGATTCTGTTTTGGATGTCGCCATGGGTACCCGCCCAAGAGAGCAAGCCCGCCAACGAGGCGGCGTCGGTGCGGCAACTGCTGAAACGTTATGTCGAGCGCTACAACCAGGGCGACGTGGCGGGTTTGATGGAGTTGTGGTCGGACGATCCCGAGGTCGTGGACGATTCGGGGCGATCGACGCGCGGTCGGAAGGCCGTGGAGCAATTATTCAAAAGTTTCTTCGAGGATCAGAAGGGGAATCAGCTGAGCCTCAGCGAGAAGGGCCTGCGGTTCGTCACGCCGGACGTGGCCGTGATCGATGGACTGGTCAAAGTGACCGCAACGGAGGGCGAGTCGGAAACCGGTGCGTTCAACGCCCTGGTGGTGCGGCAAAATGGGCAGTGGCGATTGGCGCGAATCCAGGATGTGCCGCTGAACACTGCCGACTCGGCGGCCGGCGCGGCCAGCCAATTGAAACAACTCGAATGGCTCGTCGGCGAGTGGGAGAGCGAAGGGAAAAACACGCCGGTCACCCTCTCCTGCCAATGGACCCGTAATCGCGGCTTCCTCCGCATCGAACAAACCATCCACTTGAAGGACCGCGAGCCGGTTTCGGTAACCAAGCTCATCGGTTGGGACCCGTTGAATCAACAGATTCGGATGTGGCTCTTCGACTCGAACGGCGGATTCGGCGAGGGGTTCTGGACCCGTACCGGCAACCGATGGACGATCGACGTCGCGGGCGTCCTCTCCGACGGCCGGCAGGCCATATCGACCAACAGTTGGAAATACGTCGACGACACGACGTGTGAATGGGAGTCCGTCAACCGGCAAGTGGATGGTCAGCCCGCGCCGGACATCTTCATCAAGTTCGTCAAGAAGGCCACGAAATAACCGAGGTGACGGTCATGTCTGGACGACGCCTTGCCGGGATTTTGATCGGCGGCTTGTTGTTGGCACCGAACGTGGTTGGACAGGTTCCGCGTCCGAAACCGCCGGCCAAGCCCGCGCCGAACGTTTCCCGGCCCAACATTCCAACGCCCCTGCCGCAAGCGCGACCGGCGGCACCGGCCGTGCCAGCCGCCCGACCCAATGTGCCACGACCGTCGGTCACGCCCAACCCGGCGGTAGCCCGTCCCGCACCGGTTCCCAAACCGCCGGCCACGGCCCAGCGGCCCCAACTCCCGACGCCGACCCCCCTGCCCAACCCGCCGCAGATCAGCCGCCCCTCGCCCAGCCCGGTCCCCCGGCCGAACCCCGGGCTGCCCAACAACGTCACCCGACCCACCGTGCCGCCGAGCATCGCCCAGCGACCCACGCCGCTCCCCGGGGGAGGCACCACCCCGAAACCCGGCATCGGCCCCTCCCGACCTGTCTCTTATACACATCT
>JAOAAM010000676.1 GCA_026418875.1 Gemmataceae bacterium
ACCCCACAGAGTCCGGGTAGGGAATTTGTGCCACCCGCTCCGCCACCGGGCAACTCCCTGCCGCGAGCGCCGCCGCAGCCTTCGCCTCTCACGCCACGCCGGCCGCCCTTGCCGCCCAATACGTAAATCACTTCAAGTCCGATGGTTCAGGATCTCCAACACCGTTTGATGCAGTAGGCCGTTGCTGGCAATGACGTCCTTGCTGAAAATGTCCTTCTGATCGCTCCAATTGGTCATTCGACCGCCGGCCTCTTCGACGATCGGGATCAACGGGGCGATGTCCCACGGCGAAACCCCGTGTTCCGCCATGATTTCCCCGGAGCCTTGCGCGACCAACACGAAGCCGTAAAAGTCGCCGTATCCTCGCTGGCGAGCGGACCCAGTGACCAGCCGCATGAACTCGTCTTGTTTGCCGGCGGCGATGAACCAACTCAGACTCGAGTAAAAGAGGTAGGCCTGATCCAGTCGGTCCACTTTCGACACGTGGATTCGTCGGTCGTCCCGCCAGGCTCCGGCTCCACGAAGCGCGTGGTAAGTGATGCCGCCGAAAGCCGGCAGATGAACGACACCCGCGATGAGGTCTCCCCGATACTCCAGACCGATCATCGTTGCCCACAGCGGGATGCCACGAACAAAGCTCTTCGTTCCGTCGATCGGATCGAGAATCCAACGATAGCCGCTCCGGCCCGGGTGCTCCCCCTGTTCCTCGCCGAGGAACCCATCGTCGGGGAATGCTTTCATCAGTCGTTCGCGGAGCAGCGCTTCGGCTTCCCGGTCGGCTTGCGTGACGGGGCTTCGGTCAGCCTTCCATTCAACCAGGACGTTGTTCTCGAAATAGCGAAGGGCGGCTTGGCCGGCGGCTCGAGCTGCCTCCAATGCCGTCTCATACCGTTGACGCCAAGAGGAATCCATCGTGTGGGGTCGTCTCTAGAATGTTCCGGGCGTTACCTGTGGGATTATCATGCGGATCGCTCTGATTGGCAATCACCCCGACGGCGTGGCGTTGGCGGAGGTTTTCCAGGCACGTGGCGATTGCGTCGTCGTTGGTCTGGTAGACGTCAACGCCGCGGGCCGATTCCCGGCCGCGACGACGCACGCCGACATCGAGGATTTGCTCGCGCGATCGGACGTGGACTTGGTCATCGTCGCGGGACCATTTCGCCGTCGCGGGCCGCAGCTTCGTCGGGCGATGCAATCCCGCATGCACGTTTTGTGCGTCAGTCCCGCGGCCGACAGCCCCGACACGGCCTACGAAGCGGCCCTGATCCAAGGCGACACGAAAAAGCTGTTGCTGCCAATCGTGCCCCAACTGCTGGACTCTGCGGTGGCAGCCGTGGAGGACTGGTTGAGCCGGGAAAGGGGGGCCGCCGACCCCTCGGGGCGGCATCGGCTGTTCCTCTGGGAGCAAGTCGGTCGTCCGTCGGGTGACGACCCAGCCGCCCCCGACTGGTTCCTGATCCGCCGCCTTGGTGGCGACATCGTCGAACTGACTGGCATGGCCCCCGAGGATAACCCCGATGGCACCGAACCAATTATCTTCTCGGGCCGCTTCCAAGACGGCAGTCTCCTGCATGGTTGGATCGAACCGAATGCGACCGAGTTTTCCTGGTCCCTCACGATTCGCTCTGGAGCCCGCACCGCTCGCATCGAGGCCAAGCCCGGTGCCGATCTGGAATTCTCGGCGAGTGATTCCGGGGGCCCGCCGTTGAAGCGCCAATCGGGCGACCGAGTCGGAACCTGGCGGGCTTTTGCCGAGGCTGTTTACACTCGGGTCAAGGAACCCCAACCTTGGCTTGTTGCCTGGCAAGACGAAATCCGCGTGTGCGAGTGGGATGATGCCCTCCGTCGCAGCATCGTCAAGCGAAAAGTCAGCACCGTGGACTACCAGGAAATCAGCGAGGAGGTTGGCAGCCGCGGGACGCTGACGCTGATCGGCTGTGGCATGGTCTGGCTCATGTTGTTGCTTGCCTTCGTGGCGATTTGGCAGCCTTTGGTCCTGTGGGGCGTGATCCCCTTGCTGCTTGTGTTTTTTGCACTTCTTCTCTTGAACTGGTTGGCACGGAAACCCTGAGTCACCTCCCATTCGTCCGTGACTTGGCGAAGGCGGCGCAGCCGTAAATTCCCGAGTCGTCCTTGAGTGCCGCTGGGACACACCGCACGCCGTCGCCGGCACCGGGCAAGACATAGCGTTGGGCGATTTCCCAAATCCGGTCGAGGAATGGATCGCCCAAGGCTCCGGCCAGACCGCCGCCGATGACGATGACCTCCGGATTCAAGAAATTGACCATGCTGCCGATGACCGCTCCCAAGGCCCGGGCCGCATCATCGACCCTGTCTCTTATACACATCT
>JAOAAM010000730.1 GCA_026418875.1 Gemmataceae bacterium
GCTTAACGGGGAGCGCCACGGGGCGCTTAATGGGGAGCGCCACGGGGCGCTTAATGGGGAGCGCCACGGCGATCATCAGCCGCGACACCGGGCCCGCCGTTCCAAAACATGCCCGTCCGATGCTCCTGGTCGCGTGAGGTCGCGTTGGACCGGCCTGTCCCGCTTTTCCGGCGCATTCCGGCCTGCCGCATCCAATACTCTTGGGTGGCACTCGACGCCGTGCCGGGCTTTCCCCAACTTTCCGGCACCCGGGGACAGTGCCGTCCGAGCCCCCGACCGCGAGGGAGCCTGCCGTTTTGCCCTCGGCGAGACGCCGGACACACCGCCGAGGTTTTGCCATCCGCAGGAAGCTCCCCGCGTTGCAGCGAGGGCCGTAGCCGAAGGCGATCGCGCTATGACCGGATGCGTGGAGTGATGGAAATGATGGAAATGATGGAAATGATGGAAATGAAGGGACCACAGGAAAAAGTACGGCGGTGCGCGGGAGGTGGGAAAAAGAAGCACGGTCCAAGGCAGAGCCGCGAATGGGTCATCCCGCGGCAAGCGCGTGGAGGATCGTGGGTCCCGAGGCTGCATCGGGGTGAATGTGGGTCTGAACTTGACGTGGCTCCGGGGTGCCGTTATAGCCCCCCGCCACGAGACGTTGCGTGGGGGTCGGGGTGTTCCGCGCGAGAGGCCGCATGAAGTTTCGGTATCGTCTGCGCTGGACGGTAGGTCTGATCGGGGCATTGCTGCCGGGATGCCTGAGTGCAGGCGGTCCGGCGACGCCATGGGCCGTGCAAACACCACGGCCGATCCCTCGACGTCTGTCCCCGTCCACGCGGCCGAACCGTGAGCCGGAACTCGTGACGGCGGCAGCCTATCGACCGGAAGTTGACACCGTCGCGGCGAGGCCGGAGACCGACGGTGCTTCGGCTGAATCGGTGGCGAGTCTGCGAACTTGGGGAACTGTGAGTGTTGGCGGCATCCCCTATGGCGCGACGTCGGAACCGCAAGCATCGACCGCCGCCGCCCCGGAGTTGGTTTCGTCGCGTTGGGACCACGAGCAGGCTCCGAGCCGAGCGGCCGATTTGCCCAAGGAAATCGTCGAGGAACCTTGGCTGCTGGGTGTGATTCGTTGCTACCTGGAGAAGCGGCCGGATGACGCGGCCATCGAGTTGAACCGGCTCGATGACACATCACGGCAAGTCCTGATGACCCTGCTGCCCCTCACTGTCCAAGCCGCGGAGGGCAAACTCGGCGAGACCGAGCCCAGGGAGATGGCGCAGTACGTCGAGGGGTTGCAGTTCGTGCTCAACCACCTGCGACCAAAGGCCGCGTTGCGGATGGACAAGGCCTGCTTTTGTCGGATGATTCGCGGCTTCGGCAAGATCGAGGCGTTAGGGGTGAATCCCTCGTTCATGCCGGGGGAGATGGCAGACGTGTACCTGGAGTTGCGCAACGTGGCCAGCCGGCCGCATCGCAGCGACAAGGGCGACTACCGAACCCATCTGCGAAGTCGGCTGGAGATTCGCAACCGCTCGGGGGAGCGGCTGTGGGGGCCACAAGACTTCGACAAGCCGGACGACACATTGACGCCGCAGCACGACTATTACCAGCACTATCGGCTGCAAATGCCCAACCTTCCGCCAGGCACGTACACCCTGCATCTGGAGGTGCGTGACGTGCCCACCGGAAGGCACGCATCCGAGGCGTTGGAGTTCACGGTCGCGCCGTGGGGGAATGCGGCACGACCGGATTGAGGGATCGGGGGGCGGCTGGATCGCTCGAGATCGAGCCGTGTTCGTTTTACGGGGGATTTGTCGTGATCACGTACCTTCGCCTGGCCACGGTGCTCGCGGCACTGTGGATCGGATCGATCGCGTGGGCCGAGGAAGGGCCTGCCAAACACTATCACAACAAAACGTCGTTCCGCATCCCGGTCGTGATCGACGACAGCGAGCGCGGAGCCTTGGCCGAAATCCAGCTTTGGGTCCGTCGTCTGCCCGGCGAATGGAACTGCGTCGCGAAAGCCACCCCGACGCAAACCTCGTTCACGTATCAAGCCCCCGCGGATGGCGAGTACTGGTTGAACGTCGTCACCGTCGATCGCATGGGGAAGATGGCCCCGAGCAACGTGCAGCAGCAAGATCCGGCACTGATCGTCGTGGTCGATACCCAAGCCCCGAATGTGGAGGTCAAGCCGCTGACGCAAGCCGCTGGGGCAATCCACGTGCAATGCCGCCTCTTGGACGCCCATCCCGACTATGCGTCGGTGCAAATGTCGGTGGCAGGTCCGGACGGGCAATGGAAGTCGTTGGAGGCCGTGGGGGATGCTCCCGGCGTGTTCAAGCTGCCCCACCCAATCGGCCCGGATACCCGCGTGCTAGTCAAAGCCGCCGATCGCGCCGGGAACGTCACCGAGCGAGAAATTGAAGTAGGGACGAGCCGGGCTGAGGTGAAGCGGCCGGGTTCGGCACCGGTGTCACTGCCCACGGCCGTGGATGATCCGTTGCGTGAAGTCTCGGGAATTCGTTCGATCACCGACGCTCCGCCGCTGGATTCCCCGGCCCTGCCGCGTCCTGGAGATCGTCCCATCGTGATTCCTCCACCCCCTGGCGATGAATCCACCTCGCGTAAGCCGAGTGTCGCCGCCGTCGCCAATCAACCGCCAGTGGTGACGGAAATCATGGAGGGTGGGCCGCTGCCGCCGCGCGTTGGCTCGCAGGAACCAATCCTCAAACCGCGTGAAGCCGCTCCCTTGGTGCCGACGAGCACCACGGCGGCGGGGCCGCATTCCGCGGTTGTCAAT
>JAOAAM010000007.1 GCA_026418875.1 Gemmataceae bacterium
AAAGTGACCGCCGATAGCGGTATCGACGCATTGACCCATGCCATCGAAGCGTACACGGCGGTGGACAACGCGGACTTCCCCCTCCCTCCTGGAGAGCGGTCGGCGTACCAAGGCAAGAACCCGATGGGCGACCTCTTCGCCGAGCAGGCGATCGCACTGTGCGGCAAATACTTGCGACGGGTCGTGGCCGATGGTGGCGATCTAGAAGCCCGCGAAGGCATGGCGTTGGCTGCGACGTTGGGCGGCCTTGCCTTCTCGAATGTCGGAGTCGCCTTGGTGCATGCACTCGAGTATGCCATCGGCGGCGTGGTCCCGGTCTCGCATGGTGCCGGGAATGGGTTGCTGTTGCCGTTCGTCATGCGGTTCAACTTGCCGGGCCGAGAGGCTGAATTTTCCCGGATCGCCGAATGGCTCGGCGCACCCCCGACTCCCGAGTCGGCCATCGAAGCTGTCGTGAAACTCAAGCGGGACATCGGCATTCCGGAACGCCTTCGAGACCTGGGGATCGACCGCGGCCAATTGCGGACGCTGGCGGAAAGAGCTTACGCCATCCGGCGGATCACGCGGGTCAATCCGCGTCCGGCCAGTGTCGACGACCTGCACGGCATCCTGCTCGATGCGTGGTGAAGTCACCTCGGCGATGATGAGAACGCCTCGCCTTGGCTCTGGTCCGAAGTCGATGACAGAGGTTGGCCATTCCCCAGGGCGGCTTCGACCGCGGCGATGACGGTGGTCCGAGCGGAGGTGATTGGACCCGGTAAGGTGGCCCCGCTCGCCCGAGCGTGCCCCCCTCCACCAAACGATCGAGCAATCTCCGCGACATTGACCCGATCCCGGGAGCGGAAGCTGACTTTGATCGCGCCGTCGGCTTGTTCAATGAACAGGATGCCCACCTCCACGCCCTCGATGGCCCGGCAATACTGCACGAAGTCCTCGGTGTCTTCGGGAACCGCCCCGGTCGCCGCATAATCGCTGAACAGAACCTCGCTGAAAGCCACTCGCCCTTCGTGCAGCGTCTGCATGCGCTCCAACATCCGACCGAGCAGCCGGGTTCGGGCCAAACTCCCTCGTTCGTAGAGATGCTGATACAAGTGGGATGGGTCGGCCCCACTGCGGACCAGCCGGGCGGCCAGGTCGAACGTCTCCGCCCGCATCGAACTGTGATGGAACCAGCCAGTGTCCATCGCCAAGGCGACGAACAATCCCATCGCCGCCGGTGGGGACGGTTCCTTCCCGAACGCGTCGAACGCCTCGACGATCAGCCGGCCGCAAGCCTCGGCCGACGTGTCCACCAGCTGCATCGCCCCCAAATCGTCTTGCGTCAGGTGATGGTCGATGACGACTCGCGGCCGTTGGCTCTCCTTCAACGCCCGACCACAGTCGCCCAGTTGTGCCCACACCCCCGTGTCCACGATGACCACCGCGTCGGCCCACTGAAAACAGTCGTTCCCCGGACCGAAACGCTGAATTCGTTTCTCCGGATCGAGAAAGCGGTACCGCGAGGGCAATCGGCTCCCGATCACGGGTCGAGATGGCTTCCCCAACTGCTCCAGCAAATCCACCATCCCTAGCTGCGAACCAATCGCATCTCCATCGGGCCGAACGTGCGTCAGCACGAGAAATCGTTGATGCTCGGCGACGAAGTCCACGAACGCCGTCCAGTCAACTCCCATCATTCGCCCTTTCTAGTGGCTGTGTGACCCTTCCCCACGTCCACAGCACTCGTGTTCGGTGCCGATCGCATCAATCCGTCGGGGATCCGCGGATTGGCCGGGGCGATCAAACCTTCCTTGCCTCACTCGCGCCACGCCATCTCGGCTGTCTCCACTCTCCAATCCTGACCGAAATACCCCGGCATCTGAACTCCGGCAACCCCCTGCGACCACGAAGTCGCATCAAAAACCACCTTATCCGGGTAGGCCACTCCGCTGACGAGGTAAGGCAAGCGAGTCGTGACACGCAGCCCCTTCCATCCGGTGCCCCCCATCACCCCGACCGTCGTCCGTCGCCGACTTCCCAATTTTGGATAAACGAACAAGCATCCCAAGTCATCGCCCGTGATTGATCGATCGCTGACGGTCAGCCTCCCCCGTTCCACTCGGATTGGAGCATCTGCAAACAATTGAGCCGAAGCCGCCGCGCAGGTTCCGATGTCGGAAGACGCCGTTTGCATCCGCTTCGATCCGCGTCCAACGTCGGGCGGATCCCGCGGCTCCTCGAACCTCGTCACCCTCCTTCGGCACATGACCCGTCCCGAGCAACCGCTGGGCTTCAACCGCGTCCATGGGGAACGACGTGCGCTCCGGTCGTGTCACGGCGGGGAGCAGGATTCCCGTGGTGGGCATGCGGGGGAGTCTCGGCTCTTCCGCAGCCAATGGCCCCGTGCAGAGCACGGAAAAGTGAAACAAGCCCACGATGATTTTGCGCATCTCGAACCCCTCGCGCATCCGTGGAGAGGATTGTACGTCGGACATCAAAAAGTCGAAGCCGCGTCCGAGGTTCGTTGGATGGACGCGGCTTCGGCGGCATCAAGGTGACGGTGACATCGTTCCCGGGGTCACTTCCCGGCGATACCCGCAGGCTCGTTGCTGGCAAAGGTCAGCAGCTTGCGGAAGGTCACGCGGGTTTCCTGGCCGGGGAACACTTCGATGTCAATGCTTTCCCGGATCGTCTGATCGTTGCGCGAGATTTCCGCCGTCAAGGTGTACATGTGCCGGATCCCCGGCTCGAGGTTCGGGGTGGTGAATCGGCGTTCGCTGCCGGTCTGCCGCGTCGTCACGCCGTTGGCGAGGAGCTTGGCCTCGGCGGGCAGATTGACGATGACGGAAGCCGGGGCAGCGTAGGTCATGGGCTTGGCGGGGTCGGCCGCCGGTTCGGCCTTCTTGGGCGCTTCGGGATTCATGGGTTGAGCAGCCGGGGGCGGGGTCTGCATCGGGGCCGGCGTGGCCATGGGAGCCGGAGCGGCTGGGGCGGCTGGGGCCGGTGCCGCCGGGCCGGGCCAATAGCTGAAGTAGTTCGTAAACGAGCCGTAGCACGAGCCGTAGCAGCCGGCGAAGCCATAGCTGACTCCGGCGTAGGCATAGCCGTGGCAAGCGCCCGCGCCGTGGCAGCTAAACCAGACACGCCAGCCGCCGTCGCTCCAGCCCTGCCAGAGCGCCCA
>JAOAAM010000056.1 GCA_026418875.1 Gemmataceae bacterium
AGATGTGTATAAGAGACAGTTCGCTGATGGCCACCATCGCACCGCGACGCCCCGCTCCGACCACGTTCTGGAAATCCTCTCTCGACGAAGCTGCTGTCGCCGAGCTTGCAGCATTCGGCGAGGAAGCTCAAAAACTCCGATTGATCCTTCGCAAAACGATGCAACGGTGGTTCGATCGTTCATTGTATCTTCCTCAGTTGTGGGAAGAATCATCGGACGACGAACTGCCTGCCGTGCTGAGTTTTCCCAGACTCCGAACGATTCGAACTCGCTTCCGACAAGCGGGAGAGCACGAACCCCTTCCCTTCCCGGACTCGGATGATTGAGGCTACGGGAGATGACGGAAGATGCCTCCGGAAGAGTCGTTCTGGATTGCGACATCCGGCCCCCACTTGGCTCAAGGCGATTATTTGCCTCGATGCCCCGTTCCTGAATTTCCCGTGGACTTCGCCGACGTTGAGGAAGCCACCGTCGGCATCCGTGAGGCGGATCTAATTGTCGTGACCCAAAGTTGCGATTTGGTGAATAACAAGGTTCGCTTGGTGGCTCTTTGTCCCATCTGGACAATAGACCGGCTCAAACAGAGCGATCCAAAATTCGGTAAACGTGAACGCCTCGAGGAAATTCGCAAAGGCCGGTGGGAAGCCCTGCACATGTTGTCGTCGCCGGACGATCCCTCGAACAGTGAGGGGGTCCGCATCGTGGATTTCCGAGAGATCCACAGCCTTCCCGTTGAGTTTCTGCAAAGGCATGCGGATCAAATTGGACCGCGTTGGCGGCTGCGCTCCCCGTTTCTGGAGCACTTCTCGCAGGCATTTGCACGCTTCTTCATGCGGGTGGGTCTGCCCACGGCGATACCGCCGTTTAAATGACCATGCCACGGGCTATGGGACCGAGAGCGGGTCACTGGCGGATCCCAGGACATCATCGGCGATTCGTTCGGTAGACCTCGGGATCAGCAGTGATTCTCCAAGCGCACGCGGCGAGCCGTCCCGGTTTCCAACATCCCGCAGCCGCATTCATCTGGGGAAACCAACGACTCCTTGACGGTCCCCTCCGAGCCTTCGAACCGCCCCCTGCAAAACACGATCCTTGACTCCGCATGCCATACTTACGACATCCAGTCTGTAATGCGAGTTGTGATCCCTGGACGAACATCGGAAGCATTTCGTTTGACCTCGCGTCGTGGTACCCAATACTTGTCCGGCGGCCGGCTCCGCTGGTCGGGCGCATGGGAGACGGTCCGCGCGGGGCGCTTGTCCGCCGCCGAATCGAGTCCAGCGAGTTGGAGACGGGCCATGCTAGAGACCTCCCGGCCGGACCAAGTTTGACAACGGAGGCGTGCTGATGGTCCAAGTGGTTTTCCATCATTCCCATCATTCCCATCATTCCCATCATTTCACGTGTTTTTCAGGTGGGTGTGCCGGAACTGGTGAGATGAAGACGACCCGACGCCAACTCGACGCTCGCGGAGAGAACGGCGGTGCATGGAGAAACCACGCAGGGCTTATCACGTCCCCGAGACCGCCGTCAGTCTGGGAACGGCAACGAGTTCGCCGATGGGCCGGGAGATCACACTTCGGCGTAGGTTTTCGGACGTCGCGGGAGAGCCGCGGCGAATGAGTCACGCATTGCATCCCGCCTTGGGCCGCGATATTCTAGCGGTGTCCCGCCTGCCCATGCACTTTGATCGTTGGAGACCCGCCGTGCTGAAGTTTCTCCGCTGGAGCAGCGTTCTGCTGGGGATGGTTCTTTGGGTGGCGACGATCTCGGCCCGACCGCCGCACAAGCAAGCCGCGGTGAGCTATTTCGGGCCATACCTATCCGAGAGATTGAACGCCTGCGCCTTGTGCCACCTGCCGGACAAAGGATCCAGCGAAAGCAAGCCGCACAACGCCTTCGGCCAGCGATTGAAAGCTCTGGGCATGGAGTGGTCTCAGGCGGGTCAGCCGAGCGACATGGCCCGGCGGCTCGAGGCCGTGGCTGAGGAAGACGCTGACGGCGACGGCGTGCCTAACTTGCTGGAGATCCTGACGGGCCACTTCCCCGGAGATGCCACGGACAAGCCCGCGATCGAAGAAATCTCCCAGGCGAAGCAAACCTTGGCCGAGTATCGCAAGTTTCAATCCCGTTACCCTTGGCGTCCCTATGAGC
>JAOAAM010000094.1 GCA_026418875.1 Gemmataceae bacterium
GTGGCGAATGGCGACGCATCTGGTTCACCGATCAGCCCTCGCACCTGACCCCGGAACGAGTGCACGGCGGCATCCAGTAATCCTGACCAGTCACCCTCAGCGGCAAGAAAGTCCCACGGGCCCTCCGTATTCGCAGGGACTGCCTTACGGATGCCAAGCGTTCTCAGGCGGTCCCTGCGGGCGATCTGGCCGAATCTGGTCACGCCGCTGGCGTATCCGGTTGCTCGGCTTGGCCTCGCACCGCCGCGCCGCTGCCATTCCACACTTGTGCAGGACACCGCGGCATCGCTCGCCCCAATCGCCCCACTAGCGACACTCGCAACAATCGCACTGTTTGCATACCTCGCAACCCTCGCACGGCTTCGGCTCTACTCTTTCGTCGCGCTGAACCGGATCCCTTCACCGCCGACCAGCCGCAGGTACACCCCATGCGTCGCCACCGAGTTCGTCACTTTCACGAGCACCGGGTTCCAGCCCGCCTTCAATTCCACCTCGAAACTGTCCGTATCCGGGGCCGCCCCGCGATTCGAGGCATGCTCATGCACCAACTGGCCATTGACCCACAGCCGCATCTGATCGTCCGAACCGGTCAGGCATTTCACCTTTTGTGCCGCGGGGGCATAGACGAAAGTCAGTGCGTATGCCGAGATGTGATCCGCTTGGAACACCTTCCGCAAGTCGAGGTATCCCGTCGGTTCAGCCTCAACGAGCTTCCAGGTCAATTTTTCGTTCGGTTGTCGGCCCTCCAGCGGTGCCTTGGGGTCAATCGCTCCGGCACGCTCGGGACTGGACGACATCCGCAAATCCTGAGCGAACGGACCGATCACCCACCACGACAACGGTAAGCCGCGCAGCGATTCTTGCGCCGACCGGTCCCGCAAGAACGCCACCAGGTCAATAAATTGGTCGAAGGTCAATTGCGAGATGACATTGTCCGGCATCAGCGACTCTTTCGTCGGAGCCAATTCCTCGATGTCCGACTTGGCGATCCGCACTTCATTCCCCGACGCTTCCTTCAACACGACGTCGGTGCCGGTGTCGGCGACCTTCAACCCGAGATGGATGACACCTTGACGAGTTTCGAGGCGATACGCCTGGTAGCCTTCCTTGATTTCCTTGCTCGGTTCGATCATCGACTCCATGACCTTTTCCAACGACTGCGTCTCCCAGACGCGGGTCAGGTCGGGACCGACGTTGCCCCCCACCCCTTCGAGCTTGTGGCAATTGATGCAAGCGACGGTTTGTTTGTTGAGGTATAACTCCCGGCCCCGTGCGGGATTCCCCTGTCGTTGCACCAAGGTGCGAACTTGCTCGATTTGCGATGGGTCGAGCGAGACCAGCAGCCCGCCTTTCATGACTTCGGTCAGGAGCCGCCCCAGTTCGGGGGCTTGTCCTAAGTGTTTCCGCAAACCCTCCGTGACTTGCGGAAGGACGGCTCGAGGCAGCTTTTGATCCAGGAACATCTTGGCGACTCGCTCCGCGCCGTCCCGGCGAGTGCCGAGGATGACAATCGCTTCGGTCTGCAAGTCGGTCGGCTGGTCGAGAAGTTTCTCGGCTGTCTGCACGGCACGGTCCGGGTCCACCGCCAGCAACGTCCGTAGAGCTTCCAAGCGCAAGCCGACGGCTTCCCGCGACAAAGCCTGTTTGTCCTCGGCGATCGGTGCCATCACGGCCCCGGCGGCTCGGTCGCCCAAGGCACGCAACGCCTGGATCATGGCGACACGCTCGTCCTGGGGGCGGGT
>JAOAAM010000102.1 GCA_026418875.1 Gemmataceae bacterium
AGCTCCGCGAGTAGGACTCGAACCTACAACCCGCCGGTTAACAGCCGGCTGCTCTACCATTGAGCTATCGCGGATCGCTCTAGCCTATTTTACTATCGAGTCCCGCGATTGTCAGCAAGTCCTGCTCCAACGATCGGATACGGATTCGACCGACCACTGCCGAAATCCCGTCAAATCCGAATCGGTCATGTGACAGGCATTGGTTCAATTAAGATTTATGTGCTTATTTAGTAAATATTTATGATTGTTTACAATAAAAGTCATGAATTTTAAGCAGCCTGGCCGTCGACCCGTCGAACGGCCATCCCCGGCGTTTTTGATGGACAAATTTTTGCCGTCGGACACGCCGCTCAACCGTCGCGACAGTCTGCTCCGTGCCTCGCGCGGTATCGGGACGCTGCCCGACACGGTGACCGTTGGGCCGCGGTTCTTCCTCGGCACTGGGTTCGGTACGTTCATGCCGGGTCACGCACGAGACGCAAGCCGATGGGCAACGTCTCCCCGAACAGCCGATTGCGGTCCTCGGTTTGTGGATCGACGACCTCGGCCACCATGCGTTGCCAATCCTCGGGGGCGTGGTGTGCGCGGAGGATTTCAAGGACGCGCTGGGCACGGGCTTCGTCGACGTCGATGGCGCGTTGTCCCGTTCGCCGTGCCCATTGAGCGAGGCAGAAACACCAACCTAATCTTTCGCTATCATTGGTTGGTTGAAAATCCAACAATTGATCCAAATACTTTTCAACAAGGTTGGGATGGATCACCGAATTCATAGGACCGTAGAGGAGGACCCTGGCACCCAATCGGGTGAGGGACCAGAAGGCATAAGTTGGGACTGGGGATTGAGTAGCCTGCTTGAGTAATGCCTCGGCGAGAGCTTGCTTATGTTTAGGGTCGATGCGTTCGAGGCTGGCGGCGGCTCGCCACATCTCGGCGAGTTCGTTCGCGCCAGGTCGCACGATCACTTTCCCTCGAGGGAGCAAGATCGTGCGAAGTCGATCGAAGAGGTTTTGCTGCAAAGCTCCATTCAAACCTCCCGCCACGCGCCGCCACATGATCCACACATCCGCCCCGCCCTCTCCGCCTGGAGGTATGGGCTTGCCGGGGGAGTCTTTACGCGGAGCATGCATCAACTTCCAGAGTTGCTCGACTCGATATCGATCCAACGAATCGCCGAAACCCGGTCGCAGGCAGAAGCCCGCCAAGTGATACCAACGGAGGGCGAGTTGAGGGGAGCGTCGGCGGGCGTCGGCCACTTCCTGGAGAAACTCCCACAATCGGCGGCAGAGTCCCGTGGGCCAGCGGTCGCGGGGGGCATCGAGCGCGGCTTCCAAGGCCCTGGTCAGATCGTTCGGTGCCGGTCGTGGCTCGCCCGCCATCGTGAACGTGCCGCGGATCAGTTGGGCGGCCTCTTGGACCTGCGCTTCCGGCCAGACATCGGTCAGTCGATTGTCCAAGTCGTCACTTTCATCGGCGGCGGGAGGTTTGACCAATTCACGAACGTTGAATTCCAGCCGCCAACGGTTTTGGCGATCTTGAGAAACGCAGAACCTGTCTCTTATACACAT
>JAOAAM010000142.1 GCA_026418875.1 Gemmataceae bacterium
GGACTTGCCCGGCTGCTTTCGTCCGGCCGACTTCGCGTCTCCACCTGGAAACTCGCCGATGCCGTCGCGCCGGGCGTGTGCATCGGCTTGGCCATCGGCCGGGTCGGTTGCCTGTTGAACGGATGTTGCTACGGTCACGTCTGCCCGGATGAAGGGCGATTCGGTTTGCGATACCCGATCCTGACGGCACCGGCGCGGGAGCTCGTCGTGGGACGCGGCTGGCAGACCTCGGCCGGTTTTGGCCTGGACGATGCCGCCTCGCTGGTTCCGGACTCGCCCCCTGTGGTCGGCCCCGTCGAGCCGCAGTCGCCCGCTGCCCAAGCCGGCCTGACGCGCGGCGACATCATCGAAAGCGTCAATGATCAACCCACGAGGAACGTGCAGGAACTCCGCCGCATTCTGTACGATTGGCCCCGCGGCGAGGAATGGATGCGGCTGGTGGTCCGTCGCGCGGGCGAGTCCCGGCCAATTCAGTTCAAACCCCTCAGCCTCCCGCTGCACCCGACCCAAGTGTACGAGTCGATCAGCATGGTCTTGCTTCTGTTCGTGTTACTGACGTTCTACCCGTTCCGTCGGTATCACGGGCAGGTGTTCGTCGTCTTGATGATCGGCTACGCCATCCATCGATTTTTCAACGAAACGTTGCGAGACGACACCGACCCGGTACTGTGGCGGCTGACATTGTCACAGGTGGGCAGCATTGTCGTTTTCCTGGGCGGGCTTGCTCTGAATGGAGCCTTGCGGCGAGTGTCTTCGCCGGTGAACCATGAGCCAGCCTCGGGCCAAAATGGTGCCTAGGGCGATCCCAGCCGCATCACGGCACCAGTCCGCCCAGGATGAGCCGCGCCCAACGAACTGCTGGAGGAACTCGGTCAATCCGCCGTGCGCTAGTAATAGGGCAGTGACGACCCAACGAGCTACCTCGCGGATGGGCAACATCCAAGTCAAGATGGCCAGCACGGCATACATGCCGACGTGCAATCCCTTGCCCAGCCAAAAGGTGAAATCGGGGCCGCCGAGCCGCCTCGCTGGTTCCGGAATCGGCATCAACAGGAGCCAGGTCCAGGCGATCAGCAGCCCCCCCCACAGCCAGGGAAAAATGTATCGCCGCCAGCCCGGGCGCTCGGGCAAAGGGTAGATCGGCAGGGGATGGACTTCATCAGCGGACGGTTTCACGCATCAGTTCCTTGACGAGAGAATCCGCATCGTAGAGGAGCGTGAGCGCCTCGAGCACCCCGCCGGCATGGACGGAAATATGCCGCGCTTGAACGTCGGTGTAGACGAAGTTCCGAATCAGGCCGTGTCGATTCCGATCGAAATTGATTCCGATGATCTCGCCGGAACGATTCAAAACGGGGCTGCCGCTGTTTCCACCAATCGTGTCCGCCGTCGACACAAAATTGAGCGGGGTGGCCAAATTCAGACGTTGCCGACGCTCCATCCAGCGTGCGGGAAGTTGAAACGGCGGCCGATGGCCGTGCTCTTCTGCCCTCTCGAATGCCCCGCCGAAAGTCGTGAAATAAGGAATCGATTGGCCGTCTTCCTCGTAGCCTCGGACGACACCGAAGGCCAGGCGAAGGGTGAAGGTTGCATCCGGGGCGATTTGTCGGCCGAACTTGAGGAAACGCCACTTTGCCAGGGCGGCGTAGCCCTTCCGCTCCACTTCCTCGACCTCGGTCTCGTAGCGGCGACGCCAATCGCGCGCAGCCTCGTCGATGTCCCGGACCAGGGCAATCATCGTGTCGTTCGATCCGTCCAATTCCGTGGGGCTTTGGAACAAGCGTTTTCGCTCGCCCACGTCGAATAGTCTGGTTCCGCGGACCAATTCCGCTGCCCGCCTCCAAGGCGGCATTCCCCCAAGCACACGCCGGACCAACGGATGATCACCTCCGAGTCGCTCCGCCATGAAGGTCAGCGAGGCAGCGAGCTTGGCCTGCTCCAGTTCCGCGCGAATTGGTGCCGGCGAGAAGAGTTGAAACTTCAACGATTCCAAATTCGATTCGCGATACTCCCGGAGCCGTTCGTCATTCGGCTTCACCAGTTCGGTTCGCATGCGCACCAAATGCCGAGCGATCGTGAAGAGTTCGCTGGAGAAAGCGTCACCGCGTTCAAAAAGTGCCCATTCGGTCTCGATGGCCGCGAGTCGTTCCTGGGCCTGCGCGATCCGATCACGCCCCACCCTTGCTTTGACCAACTCGGCGGGTTCGTCGCCGGTGCCATCGAATCGCAGAAGAGCTTCCTCGTCCTGCTGCTTTTTGGTGATGAGAGAGGCATCCAAAAGTCCCTGATATTGGCCGCTGAAGGCTTTTCGAGCGTTGGCCACGCGGTGGAGGTCGGAGGCGGCCCATTGCGAGTAAAGCGGCTTTCGCTCGCTGAACTGGGATAGGGCGGCCTCGAGGGATCGCAAGCGTGCCAGCGAGTACGGCAGCGTGATGTCGCGCCGGTGCCGCAGTTTGGCCAGGGTTTCCAGCCGATTGGTCGTGCCCGGGTGTCCCGTCACGAAGACGAGGTCGCCTTCCCGAGGCCCGGCCGGGTTCCACGGGAAGAAATCCGGCGAGGCGATCGGCGCTCCGTTCTCGTAGACGCGGAAGAAGGCCACGTCGAGGCAGAAGCGAGGAAACTCGAAATTGTCGGTGTCGCCGCCGAAATGAGCAATCGCCGCCTCGGGGGCCATCACGAGGCGGACATCGGTGTACTTCTTGTATCGGTACAAGTGATACGCCCCGCCCTGATACAGCGTGACCACATCGCTGCGCAGGCCCGTCTGATCGAGCGACTCTTTCTCGATTTGGGCCATCACGCGCCGCCGAGCCGCAAACGCCGCCGCCGGGTTCATGTCCGGTGTCACCGCCGCATTGACCCGGTCCGTCACGTCGACGATCTCCTGCAACACGTTTAGTTC
>JAOAAM010000209.1 GCA_026418875.1 Gemmataceae bacterium
CTGGTGGAACGTGTGGACGCCTTTGAGTTGCATCGTCTTCCGGCTGGCCCGGAGAACGTCCGACCATTTCAGCGTCCAGAAGTCGGCATACTCGGGTTGTTGCAACAAGTAGTCAACCCATTTCGCACGTTTTTCGGGGTCGGGATCGGCAAGAAAGGCTTTCGTCTCCTCCAGCCGAGGCAATCGACCGCACAAGTCGAGCGTCGATCGGCGAATGAACTCCGAATCGGTGCACACTTCCGACGGCGCGATGTTGAGCATCTTCAGCTTGGCGAAAACGTGCTTGTCGATTTCGTTGTGCTCAGGCGGGTTGGGCCAGGCAAAGTCTTGCCGCTCTTCCAAGTAGGTGAGTCGGACGGCGACCATCTCCTCCAAATAACGGCACAAAATCGCGGCTTCGCCCGGCTGTTTGAATTCGACCAAGCCATTCAAATTGACGTCGGCAATGGCGGGGTCGCTGCTGGTAAAGACGGACAGTCGGGTGACATCGACGATGCGGCCATCCGCGAAATGGGCCAGGACCGCAAGTTGTTGCCAGCGGGCCGGGGCACGCATCAGCCGATTGCCGGGGATGACCTCGACTTTCGTGACAGCGGGCAGGGAAGGGGGGTCGTCGGCGAGTCCCTCACGCAGCCAGGTCAGGAGCGTTTGGGCGGGGACACTATCTGCGGACAAGCGGGCACCGCCCTCGTGGGGGACGCGGCCGAGGCCCTTCAGCCAGATCAGGCTCGCCTCCGGGTTCAAGCGATCGGTGCGACGACCGAAAACGTCTCGTGTGAGTTGAGCGTAGTCGGCCGTCGGGTCGAAGCCGCGAAGGCTGAGACGGAAGCCGTTCTTGCCGCTGGGCGTGCCGTGACAGGCACCTTGATTGCAGCCGCCCACGTTCAAGGCCGCGATCACCTCGTGACGAAAACTCACGGGTTGGGGTTTCTCCAGGTCCGACACCTTCAGGGGGAGTGATGCGGATTGCCCACCGACCTGCACGTGGACCGCGCCCTCGCCGTTCTGCATGGGCACGAGCCAACCGTCCTCGCAGCGAGCCAAAGCGGCACCGGCCACGCGCCACTCGGCAAGGGCGGTCAAGTCGCGGGTGGTGCCATCTTGATAGTGGCCGATCACCACGATCTGCCGGGTCGATCGCGGCCCTTTCAGCTCAACAGCCGCCGGAAGAAGCTCCAGCCTCACCGGCTGACCGATGATTTGCTGCCTCAACTCGGGATTCAACGGCGGTGCGGACCAAGCCGGAATTTCCCCGGCCAGCAGGTATGTCAGGGCGAACCAACCGAAAAGCAAGGAGGCGAATCGGCTCGAAGTGGATCGCGGCATGGTGGGAACCCTACAAACAGGCGGGGTGTGGTCGAGGCTAGGCTCGTCTCGACACAACACAAGGCAGGCAACCGGAAAAGTCCGGCACAGGCAGGCGACTTTAGCTTAGCGGAAAAATTGCCGACGTGGGAGGCCGTTTTCGCGGAAATCCGGCCGTCGGGGAAACCTTACGCGGCCCCAGTGCGAATCAAGATTGAAGCGGACCCCGACTCCGATGCGTCGATCGCAGTTCGGGTGGGCGCGAATTGCTGCCGGTCGACTTCATACAGTGACCATCGGGCGATCTGATCGAGCATGCCGGGCGGATGTCATCCCGGCAGCCGATGGGGTAGTGCGATGGGTCGGTTCGGATCGGGTTGGTGAGGGAGCATGAGCCAGCAGCCGATCACCGCCGAGCGATTCCTGCGGCGCTTGCGTGAGAGTCGTTTGCTTAGTCCCGAGGATTTTTCCCGGGCGGAAGCAATCGCGGCTGGCACCGAGGATGGCCGACAGGTAGCGCAGGCGTTGGTTGAATCCGGATTGCTGACACGTTTCCAAGCGGAGATGATTTATCGGGGCC
>JAOAAM010000083.1 GCA_026418875.1 Gemmataceae bacterium
CGCTTTGTCAGCATGCAGTCCGCGCAGCCCTTCCCTCGCGCCTTCGGACAGCCGAGACGTCAGTGGTGAATCGCGCCCGGCAATCGCCGGGACTTTGCCTCAGACCGCCCCCAGGGCCAATTTGCAGGATCCGCGGAACACGACGCCCTTTCGTTTTGAGGAAGTCGCCGAGCGGGTCGGAATTCAATTCCTCCACCATTCGCCGCTCACGCCGGAGCGGCACGCCCATTTGGTTTACGGCTCAGGGATCGGCTGGTTGGACTTCGACCGCGATGGGTGGCCGGACCTGTACTGCTGTCAGGGCGCGACGTACCGGGCGGGCAAACCGCAGCGCGAATCGGTTTCCCCCGCTGATCCCAGCGACATGCTCTTCCATAACCGCCTCGGTTCGTTCGTCAACGTAACCGAATTGGCTCGGCTCGTCGAAGCGGGCTATTCCATGGGCATCGCCGCGGCTGATTACGACAACGACGGGTTCCCGGATCTTTGTGTCACGGGGTACGGGGAGAATGTCCTGTACCACAATCAGGGCGATGGGACGTTCACCAGGCAGGCATTGCCCCACGCCACCAGTCCTGGCCGGCTCAGCGCGAGCTGCTGTTGGGTCGATGTGGACGGGGATGGGAACCTCGACCTTTACATTACGAACTATGCCCAATTAGGGCCCAAGGACTATCCGCTGTGCGAACACGTCGAGGGCGGGAAGAGGATGTACGTGGTTGCCCTCCCTCGCCTGCTCCAGGCACTGCCCGACTCCCTGTATAGAAACTGTGGCGACGGACTCTTTGCCGACGCGTCGGCCATGTCGGGGATCGCCTCCGTCCCGCCCCAGTGCGGACTCGGCGTGGTGGCAGCCGACCTCGACGGCGACGGCGACGCGGATCTCTACGTTTCCAACGACATGGGCCCCAACTTCCTTTGGGAAAACCAAGGCCATGGCACGTTCGTGGACCGTGGTCTGGAGGCGGGGGCGGCCATGAACCGCAACGGAGCTTGCGAAGCGGGAATGTCCCTCGAGGCAGCCGATTTTGACGGCGATGGGCGATGCGATCTTTTCGTGACCAACTTCTTTCACGAAACAAACACCTTTTACCGCAACGAGGGAAACCTGCTCTTCAGCGACGTGACCCACGAAGTAGGACTCGGCGCGCCGTCCAAGCTCCGGCTGGGTTTTGGCACCTGCGCGGTGGATTTCGACCGAGACGGCTTCCTCGATCTCTTCGTGGCCAACGGCCACGTCCACGACCGGCTGCACGAGATCGGCCGCGACGAACCGTTCGCGCAGTTGCCGCTGTTGTTCCATAACGAGCGCGGTTTGCGGTTCGGCGAGGTCTCGGCCGCGACCGGCGGTTATTTCGCTCAACCGCACGTCGGGCGCGGCGCCGCGGCAGCCGAC
This sequence comes from Gemmataceae bacterium, assembly GCA_026418875.1. Classification (GTDB taxonomy): domain Bacteria; phylum Planctomycetota; class Planctomycetia; order Gemmatales; family Gemmataceae; genus CAKZUU01. The sequence continues at coordinate 1,397 of JAOAAM010000083.1, forward strand.
TTCGATCGCGACGGAGACGTTGACGTGGCCATCAGTCACTTGAACGGCCCGGCTGCGCTGTTGCGCAACGACGCGACGCCCGCCGGCGGCTGGCTGCAAATCGAGCTTATCGGAAGAATCAGCAACCGCAGTGGCGTCGGCGCCCTCGTGACCGTGGATCTTGCTGGAAATCGGCTGGTCCGGACGCGGCAAGCCGGCTCCGGCTATTGTTCCTGCGGGGAGGAGCGGCTGACGATCGGGTTGGGCGACGCGACGCGCGTTCCACGCGTTTCGGTC
>JAOAAM010000272.1 GCA_026418875.1 Gemmataceae bacterium
GATGTGTATAAGAGACAGGACCGGGGCAAGGAACGTGACGGGGTCGTTTGTTACGGCGCTTTGGGGGTCGGCGGAACCAAAATGAAAATCCACAAGGCTGCGGTGGCTCGGCTCTTCGAGAGAAACGACCAGATCCTCGACGCCGAGGAAGTCTACGCCATCGCTCAAGCCATTCCCTGAACGACGCCATCGAGATCGAGGCGCGACACCGTCACACGCCGAAAACTTCCTCCAGGGCATTACGCATGACTGTTGCGTCCGCTCGGATGCCCGTCCAATACTCGATGCCGATGACTCCTTGATTGACCAACATCTCCAGGCCGTCGATCACCCGGCAGCCCCGGGCTTTCGCCTCACGGAGGAACGGGGTTTCCGGCGGATTGGGGATGACATCCGCGACGATCATGTGCGGCCGAAGCGTCGCAGGGTTCATCGGCAACCGCGCGTCGACGTCGGGAAACAATCCGACCGATGTCGCATTAATGACGATGTTCGCGTCGGCCGGGACAGAGTAGTCCTCCGGACCAACGACAAGATCGCACGATATGTTGGTGGCCGAACGTAACAGTTCGACCAGTTCCTCACCCCTTCGTGGACTGCGATTGACGATGGTGATGCGTCGGACTCCAGCGAGAGCCAACTCCACGCCGATGGCCCGGGCAGCACCTCCGGCACCGAACATGACGACGGCTTGATCCCGTGGGTCGGTCACCTCGCGGAGCGCCTTGAGGAACCCCTTGCCGTCGGTGTTTTCGCCGATGAATTTGCCGTCTCGCCGGACCACGCAGTTGACGGCCCGCATCAACGCAGCCGATTCGCCAAGACCGTCGAGGTGGTCGATCACGGCGACCTTGTGCGGGATGGTGCAGTTGAATCCAGCGAATCCCATCACCTTGGCTCCGCGGACTGCGTCGCCGAGACCCTCGGGGGCAACCTCGATCGTCAGGTATCGCCAATCCAAGCCATGGTGGCGAAACGCGGCCTCCATCATCACTTGTGTCGGATTCTCGGCCACCGGTTGACCGAAGCACGCCGTCAATTCCTGCTTGAAAGATCTCGGCTTTTTCACGGAAACACTCCTGCACGGGCAGTTGATCGCGCGTCGGCAGCTGACCACGCAACAAGCGGCAAACCATGCAACATGCGACTGGCACGTCAAACTAGCGAGAGGCACGAGTCAACCGTGCGGCAGGTGGTCTTTCCCCGGTAGCTGCACCGGAGCCGGCGATCCCTTGCCGCCTCGCACCGTGGTCACCAAATCGGCCGACCCGACCGGCACGGGCAGGTGGAACAACTCGCCGTAACGAAAGCCACACCGGCCCCCAATGGCGGCGTTGTGCCCCGCGAGAAAGTGATGCAGCCGGGCGAAACGTTCCTCGTCGAATTGCGAGGAGTAGCAGCGGACCGCTTGCACCTTGGTTTCAAAAGTGTCGGAGATGTCCACGATGAATGTGCCCGGCCAATGCCGCTGTTCCGCATCGAAGGGGAAGGGGGCATAGACCAACTGCGGGACTCGGTGTGGCGGCAGCCCCTCGAAGCGATCGTCCCATTTTGTCAGTTGGGAATAGAAGCGAGCCGCCTCGATGAGCAATTGTCCCTGGTAATGATCCGGAGAGGCAGCGGGGGTGCGACCGGCGGCAGCGATGACGATCTCGGGCCGATAGCGGCGGAAGACCGTCGCCAAGGCGTAGCGGTTCGCCGGGGTATCCATCAACTCGCGGTTGGGCAGGTTCAAATTCAAGCGAAACGGCACACCCAGCGCTTGCCGAGCTGCCTCGGCCTCGGCGGCTCGTCGTTCCACGGTACCCCGCGGTGTCGGTTCGCCCGTCGTGAGGTCGATCATCCCCACTCGGTAGCCTTTCTTGACCAACAGTGCCAAGGTGCCGCCGCAGAGGATTTCCAGATCATCTGGGTGCGGTGCGACCGCCAAGACGTCGAATCCCGACGGATCAGTCATCGTGTCTCCCCAAAAAGTGCAAGGCTTGCTCGATCGACGAGTCGAAAGTCAGCGCTCCCGGACGTAGCGGATTTTGCAGCCGCGTGCGAGTGTCTCGGCCACGGCAGGCTTCTGCTGACGCCGCACTGATTCGACCGCGTCGACCAGGTAGTTCTTCGTCGGCTGGGCCGGCGGGCTGCGGTCGTCCATCGCCCCCATGTAGGCAACGCGGCGCTCTTGGTCCAGAACGAAGAATTCGGGGGTATACGTGGCCCCATACGCTCGGGCAATTTTTTGACTCTCGTCGTAGAGGTAGGGGAAATTGAACTGGCGCTCGGCGGCCCGCTCAATCATTTTGTCCAGCCGATCTTCGGGAATGCGATTGACATTGATCGCCACCAAAGCGATGTCGGACTCGGGACCGGCGTGGTGGCGAACGAAATCCTTGATCCGCCCCTCATATGCCTCGGCGGCCGGACAACTGTTGCAAGTGAAGACGACCACGACGATCTTTTTCCCCTTCAGGTCGTCGAGCGAGTGTTTTCTGCCGTCCACGCCGGGTAGATCGCGCCATGCCGGGGCCGGGCTGCCGATGTTCAGCACCGAGTTGTATTCGCCACCCCAACCGGCTGTGGCCAAGGCGATCCATGCCGAAATCGCAACGAGTCGTCGCATGGCAAACCTCGTCAGGAACAGGAACCCGGATAGTCTACACCCTCGCCAGTGGGTAGGAAACCAACGACCGGCCGATGGTTTCCATCGACGGCGGTGAACAAAATAAGCTCCGCGGGGTCCGTGTAATTTGGGATCCTGAACCACGAGTCGAGGTAATTTGGGATCCTGAACCACGAGTCGAGGATCATTCGCTCATGCGGCGAACATGCTGGTGCTTCTTGATGCTGCTACTCCCGCTTGCCGCCGCGGCACAGGGGAGCAAGGCGGATTATGAACGTGCCCGGGGCCTTCGGGAACGTTGGCGTGATCTGGTTCCGGTGTTGCAGCTCGACCCGAATTGGCTGCCCGGGCAAGCGAAGTTCTGGTATCGCGCCGACCGGGGCCGCGGCGAGTCGGAGTTCCTCCTGGTCGATGCGGAACGGGGGGAGAAGCAGCCGGCGTTCGATCAAGCGGCACTGGCCAAGTCGCTGGCGGCGGCGACGAAAGCGGAGGTGGATCCTCGGCGCTTGCCGTTTTCAGCCATCGTGCTCGACCAACCAGCCGTCGTCCGATTCCAGGCGTTCGATAAGTCGTGGGTTTGGGACGCAAAATCGGCTGAGTTGCGCGAATCCGACACTCCTGTTCCCAACCCGAGACCGGCCCGACGCCGCCCGCCGACTCGCGCCACGCCGAGCACCGCGTCACCCGACGGCCGATGGTCGGCGGTGGTGAAGGATGGCAACCTGTATCTGAAACCGGCGCAGGGTGATCCGAGCGATCCAATCGCTCTGTCGAAGGATGCCTCGGAACATGACTTTTACAACGGCGTCGTGCATTGGTCGCCGGACTCGCGCTACTTGGCTGCCCTGCGCACTCGACGAGTGCCCGAGCGGCAGATTCATCTCATCGAATCCTCGCCCAGAGATCAGGTCCAACCCAAATTGCATACCGTGAACTACCCCAAACCGGGCGATCCGCTAACAGTCGCCTGGCCTCGGTTGTTCGACGTGGAGAAGAAGTGCGAGATTCCTCTGGATACCGCGCTGTTCCCGCAGCCTTGGTCGATTCAGGACATTCGTTGGACCACGGACCCACTTGAGTTGACCTTCGTGTACAACCAGCGGGGGCACCAAGTCCTGTCTCTTATACACATCTGACGCTGCCGACGA
>JAOAAM010000353.1 GCA_026418875.1 Gemmataceae bacterium
TGAATTGCTGACGCGGGGCAAATCGGGCCGACGGACAGGCTGATACGCCCAATGGCTCCGCTGCTCGGCTTGGATCTCCGGGTCGCGGTATTCCGATTTCTCTCCAGCCAACACAATGGACGTCGCAAACAGAATGACGGCAGCCAAGGGGGATTGTTGCATGGCGGGAGTTCCACAGGCAGGACAGCATTACGTTATCATCCGACAGTCGTCGGCACAAGTACGCTCAAACGCGACTTCATCCCAACCTCGACTTCAACCTCCGTGCTGCGAACCCTCAGAGTTGCCCCCTGACGGTGACATGAGAAACAAAAAACCCGCCCAAGTGGCGGGTTGGTTGGAGTGTGGTTCGCAATCCACCCTATTTATGCCGCGCTCGGCTCAGAAGACGACACGCCGGATGCGGACGTCGTGGCCGCGCCAACGCAGCCGTCGGGCCAAACGTTCGGCTTCTCGGGCGTCCCGAACCGTGGCGTAGACGTCCCAATGGCAATCGTGCCGAATCAGGACCTCGAAGTAGCAGGAGCTGTGGAAGTAACCCGGGGAGAAGCTCAGCCACAGCGAATCAACGCCCACATAACCCGGACCGGGAAGGGGCAGCGGAGCGATGGGTAGGGGGGCCGGCACCGGGATTCCCGTGGTGGGGACCAAATGCCGTGATTGAGCGTTGGCTTGGCTGGAGGCCGTGGCGACGACACCGAGGGTGCTGGCCAAAATCATCGCAGAGCAGATCATTCGGCGAAACATGGTTGTTCCTCGACCGGATGGGGGTTGTTAGGTTCGATCCATTCTCCGGACGAGGGAACCGATCGGACTTGCGCCGAGGGAATTTGCTCTGAGGAGATGATTGTTCGAGTCGCAAGGAACGACAGGCCGCGCTGGGTTGATGTGTCTTGCGCGGCCTGGTCGTGCCAAGCCAAGGTTGTTAGCGAAGCATCCGCCGTTCGCGGTTGTTCCGCTCGGGCAACCGAGGCGCCTCCGGCGGCCCCGGGAACTTCACCTCATGACCATTGCGATCGAAGCACGTGATGTTGAGTGTTTCCGGTGCCGCCCCCGGAATGCCCAAAATCGAGACCTGCATTTCGCCGGTCTCTTCAAGTTGGGCGATCTCCCGACGCCGTCGGTTCAACAGGTAGTTGGCCACGTCGGCATGGACACGAATCTCGAGCCGGTAGACGCTCTCGCGGTGGGCGGCCAACTGGAGCAAGCGCATCACCTCGATGCTCATGCTTTCGACGGTCTTGACGAGGCCAGTTCCGTTGCAGTGAGGGCAATCGGTATAGACGCTGCGTTTCAGCGACGGCCGGATCCGTTGCCGCGTCATTTCGATCAGGCCGAACTGCGATGTCCGGAGGATTTTCGTCCGTGCCCGGTCCCGCTTGAGCGCTTCTTTCAACGCCCGTTCGACACCGCGCTTGTGCTTTTCCTCGCGCATGTCGATGAAGTCGTTGACGATGACGCCGCCTAGATCGCGCAGACGCAATTGTCGGGCGATTTCCTTTGCGGCCAGCAAGTTCATCTGATAAGCCGTTTCCTCGGCATTGTTGCCGTCGGCGCGGAAGTTGCCGCTATTCACATCGATGGCGACCAACGCCTCGGTTTGCTCGATGACAATGCTTCCGCCCATCGGCAGCGGAATCTTCTTCTGCTGGATCTTCGCAATCTCCTCCTCGATCCGATACTTGTAAAACAGCGGTTCGGTATCGGTGTATTGCTTGATCCGGTCGGCGTAACGCGGCATGACGATTTGCAGAAATTCCTGGGCGTGAGCAAAAGCGTTGGGCTCATCCACCCAGATCGTATCGATATCGGACGTGAAGACGTCGCGAATCGTCCGGGTGATCATGTCCGATTCTTGGTAGATCTCCGCAGGGCCTTTCACCTTCTTGATGCGTTTGACCATGACTTGCCAGAGTCGAAGCAGGTAAGCCAGGTCGTTTTGCAATTCGGCTTTATTGCGGTCAATGCCCGCGGTGCGAATGATGAAACCGATCCCCTTGGGCGGCTTGAGAGCGGTGAGGATCTCTTTCAGGCGGCTTCGGGCCTCCTCGTCGATGATTTTGCGCGACACACCGATGCGATTGAGACCCGGCATGAGGACCAAGTAACGGCCGGCGATGCTGATGTAGGTAGACAGCGTAGGGCCTTTGGTTCCAATCCCTTCCTTGATGACTTGCACGATCACTTCCTGACCGCGTTTGAAGATGTCTTGAATCAGCGGCTTGGGCCGACCGTAACCCGGCCGACCGCCGCGTCGGGGGCCACGCCGGAATCCACCACGACCGCCCCGCGGACGAAACCGGGATGGCGTGACCTCGCCAGTCTCCGCCAAGTCCCCGTCGAAATCTTCCTCCTCCTCCAAGACATCGTCCCGCTCTTCCAAGGCATGAGCTGCCTCACCGTCGCCGTTCCAGCCGTCGACTCCCTCGCCAACGTCATCCATGCCCTCGGAAAAGGCCTCACGGGCGATTTGCTCGGCGATTTCCTCGGCAGCTTCCCGTTGCTCGAGGTCGCCGATCTCGTCCGGTTCGCTCGGCAGTTCGGCAGCCGCCTCACCCTCCATTGCTGGGGCGAGAGGGGAATCCTTCGCCGGTGCCTCGGTCTGGCTCACACTGGGTGCCGACTCGTGCACGGGGGCGGCATCATCCCAAATTCCGGCACCGAAACCGGCCGTTTCAGTGGCCACTGCCGGTGGTGTTGTATCCGAGTTGGAAGGGGGGGCGGCTTGCGGTTCAGGCACGGTGGCAGGTTCAGTCGGAGCGGATTCCTCTTTCCGGCCACGGCCCCGGCGCGATCGTCCGCCACGACCGCGACCCCGCCCCGGTTCCTCGATGGCCGGCAACACCGACTCGGGGATCGCTTGGGCCGCGAGAGGGGGCGCAGATTCAGTTGTTGGTGCTTCGACAGCTGCCGCTGTCGGACCTGCGGTAGGCTCTCCCGTCGTATCCCCTTTTTCGGCGGTCGCTGACGGCGGTGTTGCTTCGGCCGACGGCGGCGTGTCGGCAAGTTGCAGGCCCAGAATTTCCAAAGCCGCTCCCCAAATCGACTGCGTCTCGCGGGGGGGAGGCGGTGAGATCGTCTCGGGTGTCAGGGCGTCGATTGGGCGAAGGTCGGACAAGGGGGGCGGCGGCGGCTCGGAAGAGACCTCGGCTGTTGGTTCGGCTTGGTCAAAGGTAGGGGTCAGTTCGCCCTCATCCTCGATACGCCCACCTCGCCGTCGATCCGTTCGATCGCCCCGGCGACCCCGTCGCCCCCGAGAACCTCGCTCGCCCTCCTCCGAGTCGCCAGTGCTCTTCGCGGGTTCGAGGTGTCGATAGTAAGCGGGATCGACATCGGAGACATGGAGGAAGCCATTCCGGCCGATCCCGAAATCGACGAACGCGGCTTGGATGCTCGGCTCGATATTGACGATTCGACCTTTGTAAATGTTGCCGACGTAGCTCTCCTGCGAGGTGCGTTCGACGTAAAGCTCTTCGAGGACGCCGTTTTCCACAATCGCGATGCGGCATTCCTCGGGTTGTAGCACATTAATCAGCATTTCTTTTTTCATGGGGCATCCTTTAATAGCGGTTCGACAGCGTGCGGAGGGGAAACCGCTGCCTCGTAGCAGGGGCTGACTCCCGGACCCGCCGGCGTCGCCGTCGGCGGTATGTCGCTGTCGGAAACGGGCAATTCATCGAGTAACAACAGATTTGTTCGCTCCAGGATCGCGCCGGCCTCCAGAATTCCGGCGGCACCCAAACAGCGAATGACTTCCTGGGCACGGGCCGACCCACTCGGCGTCACACGCAAACTCAAGTGAAGACTCGGCGCTGACTCGGGTTGGTCATTCGGATCGCCGGACGAAACGACCCCGAGTTGCAAAATGAACGGCCGAATGTCTACTCGTTTCGGAGGCGCTGGCGGCTGAGACCGCTCGACCAGTACCTCCGCTCGGGCCAGAAGTTCGAGGCAGCGGTCGGCGATTTCACCGGCTTTGTCGGGAGGGATGGCCAAGCGGTAATCCGCTTGGACGACCTGCCCCGTCCGCTCGAGGGGAATCCGACAGGCGGAGAGGAATTCGAGGCCCGGCGGGGCGTGGGCTTGGAGAAGCGACCGAGTTGCTTCGGGATCTCGCGGTTCGGTGAGTTCCAACTCCATGACTTCGCGGAGTCCGACGACCCCGAGCGGGAGCGAGAGGGGGAAGACGAGTCGGGGTCGGGGGTTGAAGCCGCTGGAGGAGTGGAAGGGGATGTCGGCGCGGCGGAGGAGTCTCTCGACGGCCCGCATCAGGTCGTGATGGCTGAGGAAACGCAGATCGCCGCTTTTACGGAAGCGGAACCGGAGTTTGTCGATACCCATCGTCAAGTGCGGCCGAGGTCACGGGGAGCGGGGCGTGCCCAAACGCATCGTCCCTCGCGTCGCCGCGGTCGGACCGCCGGTGTGGTTCAACCGAACATCTCGGGTACGAGACGCCGGTTTTGTTCTCGTAGATACGTCAGGACGTCGCGAGCCGACTCCAGCCTCAAGGCCTCTTCCGCCACTCGCTTCGCCTCCGTCAGCGTGACGGAGCGTATCACCGTTTTAATCTCCGGGATGTGCTGCGGCGTGAGGCTGAGTTGCCGCAATCCCATCCCCAACAACAGCAGCGTGTAGAGCGAGTCGCCGCTCATCTCGCCGCAGATGTTCACCTCGATGTTGTGCTTGTGGGCGGCATCGACGATCATACGAATCAGGCGTAGTACCGCGGGGTCGGCCGGACTATATAGTTGCGCCAGGTTCTCATTTGTGCGGTCCGCAGCCAGCGTGTACTGCACCAGATCGTTGGTGCCAATCGAGAAAAAGTCCACCTCCCGGGCGAACTGATCTGCCAGAATGGCCGCCGACGGCACCTCGATCATCGTGCCCACCGGGATGCGATCGTTGAACGGCACCCCGGCATCATGCAAATCCTCTTGAACCTCGTTGAGCACCAGCTTGCACTGGCGGATCTCGGCTAGTGTACTGATCATGGGGAACATGATCCGCACGTCGCCGTGTCCACTGGCCCTCAGGATGGCACGAAGTTGCGTCTTGAACAAGGCCAAATTCCGCAGGCACAAGCGGATACTGCGAACGCCCAGGAATGGATTCCGCTCCGGCTCCACTTTCCACGAGGCCATGTGGAACTTGTCGGCCCCCAAATCCAAAGTGCGGATCACCACCGGGCGACCCGGTCCCAATTCCCGGATCACCTGCATGTACGCCTCGAAGTGTTCCTCCTCGGTCGGATCCTCCGTCTTCCCCAGGTACAGAAACTCGGTGCGATACAGCCCGACGCCCTCGGCTCCGCGTTCCTGGCAATGTCGGGCTTCGTGCGGAAATTCAATGTTCCCAAAGAGGGTGACCCGATGGTTGTCCCGAGTCACGGCTGGGACGTCGCGCAGTTGGAGCCATTTCTGTTCCAGATGCCGAAAATCATCGCGACGGGACTGGTATCTTTGGAGCGTCTCTTCGTCGGGATCGATAATCACCTGACCGGCCTGCCCGTCCACGATGATCGTGGAACCATCCGTGACTTCTTCGAGGAACGGGCCTAATCCGACGACGGCGGGCAATCCGAGTGCACCGGCGATGATGGCCGTGTGGCTTGCCTTCCCACCGCCCTCGGTTACCAACCCATGCACCTGAGAGGGGTCGAGGTTGGCCGTCTCGCTGGGGCTGAGGTCTGTCGCCAGGATGATCAGCGGACCGCGGCTGGAGCGAATTTGCTCCCGCCGCTGCCCGCGGAGGTGTTGCAGCACCTGTCGTTCGATGTCCAACAGGTCGGCGGATCGGCTGCCGAAACGGTTTTCCGGTCCCAAGCGGGCCATGGATTGGACGATATCACCCAAAACCTGGCTGACGGCATATTCGGCAGCCCAATGGTTCTGCCGGATGAGCGACTCCGATTTCTGCAATAACACCTGGCCTTCCAGCAATTGGGCATGGGCACCAAATATGTCGCTGATTTGTCGGCCGAGCTTGTCGGCGACAGCTCGTTGGCTTTCCCGAGCCGCCCTCGCTGCCGCGGCGAAAGCCTGCCGCATGCGGGCAATCTCATTCTCGACCTGGCTCGCCTCGACATGTCGCGCCGAGACACGCTGTCCCTCGGCATCCAGGACGACGGCGGTCCCGATGGCCACTCCCGGCGAGACGGAGATGCCGCTGAGAATCTTCATCCTTCCCCTGTCACTGCGGTTGTCGATTTCCTAACGTCCATCGGGTCGTTGGAGCCGGGCACTAGTTTTTGTTTCCGTTCTCGTTCTCGTTTGATCTCATCCAGCCGCGGAGCCGACAGGGTCGCCCTTGGGCCTGTTCAAGGCAAGGCTAGGCGGTGTGGCCGTGCCTTGTGATTCCGGGGAACCAACGGGTCACTCAGGGGTCGCTTGTCGCTGGGGGTTCATCTTCGCGGTACTCAGCCAGAGCCTTGGCTAATGTTTCCAAGGCGGTTTCGGCATCCGGCCCGTCCACTTCGAGAATGAGGGTGCAACCCTGCTCGGCAGCGAGCAACAGGAGGTCGGGCCAAAACTTCCCATCGACGGTCTGTCCATCCTTGGCGACAGTGACCCGGGACTCGAAGCGTGCGGCGAGGTCTGCGAAGGCTGCGGCGGGACGGACGTGCAGCCCTTGCGGATTCGCCAGAGTCACGGCTCGCCGCAATGGTCCCGCGTTGCCCGAAGTTCCGCCCCCTGTCGCCGACACGTTGGATCGACTCCCAGCCCCCGGTTGACTCTCCTTTCCGCCGCCCACGCCGCGGCTACTTCTGAAGCAGTTGCCATACATCGTCTTGGGACTGGGACTGCCTCAGTTCCTGAACGAACTGCTCGTTACGCATGAACCGGACAACATTCTCCAAGGCCCGTAAGTGGTCACCCGGACGATCCTGCGGCGAGATTAACAGCACCAAGACATGGACGTTCTGGCCGTCGATACTGTCGAACGGAATCCCCGCCTTCGACAGGGCGATCGTTCCCACGAGTCGATCGGTTCCCGCGTGCTTGGCGTGGGGGATGGCGATGTTTCTTCCAATTCCCGTGGATCCCATCTGTCTGTCTCTTATACACATCT
>JAOAAM010000370.1 GCA_026418875.1 Gemmataceae bacterium
CAGCGTCAGATGTGTATAAGAGACAGGTGCGTGTCCGTTGCTGCCGGAAAATCGAATTTTGTCACTTGCCTCGGCCAATTCATCCGATATAAGTCCTTTACCCGGTCGGCTTTTCGTTCGAGGCGGATCTGATTTCCTGCACCCGAAGGACCAGTGAGAGGGAAGGCCATGCTCGATCCCGATCAACTGAATGTCGATTTGATTGAGGAACTGCGCCTGCGCCGATGGGCACGGGAGAACTATGTCCCGTCGGATCGCCGTGAGCCGTCATGGCACCCAATTATTTTGGACGAAATGTTGCGGAAGGACGAGGAAGTTGAGCCGGCAGGGGCGCTGGCCGAGGTCGCACGTTAACCGCACCAGGCGGCTGCGTGTGCGAAGATCGAGGCGGTGGTCGCAGATGGATGCGGCTGCCGCCTCCTTGCTTTTCCTGTTCGCAGGTTGGGGGAGCCGATGGGCTTTTTCTCTGGTCGTGTCAGCTTCATGCGCTTCCGCATTGACGGTCCCTCCCCTGGCTTGTTCGGACCCGAGCACCTCACTCGCCTGGCTCAACGGAGCGCCGGCAGGCAGCGGCTTGCCAGTGCGGACGGCATCGAAACCGGTTGGATCGCCGGCGATCATATCCTCGACACCGCCTTCACTTTGGAAAAAAACATCATCAACGAATCGCTTCAGTTCGCCCTGCGAGTCGACTCGTTGAAGCTACCGGCCGACCTGCTCCTCGCCTATTACCATGCGGAATTGCAAGCGCGATCCGGCAAGAGTGGCGGTCGACTTCAGCCGCGGCACAAGCGGGAGGCCAAGGCCGCTGCCCGCGAACGCTTGGAAAACGAGGCCAAGGACGGGCGATTCACCCGGCGAAAAAGCGTGCCTGTGCTTTGGGACGCCCGCTCCAACGAACTGCTCGTCGGCACGACGTCGCCCACCGCGGTCGACCAGTTGCACTCGCTGTTCGAACACACCTTCGAGTTTGGCTTCGAGCCTTTGACCGCCGGCACCCTCGGCTACCGCCTGGCGGAATCACGCCAGCAGACCCGTGGCGTCGATGACGCCCGGCCATCCCCGTTCGTGCCGGGAACTTCGCCCGCAGAGGTGGCGTGGATCCCCGACGAAGACAACCGCGACTTTTTGGGGAATGAATTCTTCCTGTGGTTGTGGTTCCGCTCCGAGTCCGAGGGCGACACGATCAAGGCCCGAGATGGCTCCGAAATCGCCTTCATGTTGACGCGAACCTTGACCCTGGAGTGCCCCCGGGGTCAGACCGGCCGGGAGACGATCTCCAGCGACTCCCCCACCCGCTTGCCCGAGTCGCGCCGAGCCATCCAGTCGGGAAAGTGGCCGCGAAAAATTGGCATCGTCTTGGTCCGTCACGACGAGCAATACGAAGGGACTTGGCATGCCGAGACGCTGGCATTCACCTCTTGCAAGATGCCCCCGGGCAAAGAAGAAGCGGAGCGTGCCCGATTGGAAGAGCGGATTGATCAGATTCGTCACCTCGTGGAAACGCTGGACTTGCTGTACGACGCTTTTGGTAAGATCCGCCACGGCGATGCCTGGTCTGCGGAACTGACCCGCATGCAGAAATGGTTGCACGGGAAGTGACGGCCATCCGATTCCCTGCTGAGCGATGGTTGTCGGTTCCTATTGACACGAACTTGAGCCAAAGTTATCCGCGGCCGCAGTTGTGAGTCAACAATTTCTCTTGGCGGAAGCCTGGGGGGCGGCGTCATGCAACGGGGCAGGGTGAGATGGACTGTCTTGAGCTTGCTGGTCATCAGCCTGGCCAGCGGCTGCCGCCTGTGCGAACGTTGGTACGAGCGGAACCACGAGCCGCCCAATTCTTCCCGGCCGTTCTACTACGTCCCAGCGGCCTCGGCACCCACCGCATGCCCGCCGGGTTGCGCCCCGATAGCCCCCGCCTGTCCGCCCGGATGTGCTCCGACATCGGGCTACGGTGGCGTGTACATCCCCCCGACGCAAAACTGTAACTAGGCTTGACCACTGCGTCGGAACCCGCGCCCGCGCTCGGACTGCGGTCTCGCTACGAACTTGGCACCGGAGCGGCTTCGATCCACGCAGTGGTGCAAGTTTCGAACCGTGTCGATATTTCGCTTTCGATGGCCGTTTTTTCATCCCGTGATGCGTGCCGGGTGTGGTCGGCGGCGGGTCAATGGGCCGTCGTGCATTCCAGCAAATCGACGTGATGGATTCGAGCCAAGGCTTCGACCATTGCGAGGCAACTCGGCCAACGATCCTGGGGAACCGGCGCTAAGGCCCGAGCGATGATGGGACGCTCTGGCTCGGGCAACATACTCAGGTCCGGGGCGGGCCGCACGTAGTGTTCGCGGAAGCTGGCCGGCGAATCGGCGAATGGAATCCGCCCGCCGCGGAGCAAACAGTAAGTCACTGCCAGCGAGTACTGGTCCGAGCGATCCGTGACGAATCCCTGAAACACCTCGGCGGCGGCGAAGTGGACCGTTCCCCAAGGTGCTTTCTGGACTCGCGAGGAAGTCATGGGGATTGCCAAGCCGAAGTCCGCGATTTTCACCGTCTCGCCCATGAGCAAGATGTTGCCCGGCTTGATGTCGCCATGCTGAAATCCGAGCCGCTTTCCGTCGATGATATGGTGTCGGGCATTGAGGAAATCGATCCCTTCGGCGGCTTGGGCCATATATCGGCAGAGGGGTTCCGGGTGGATTGGGCCGGCGTATTCGGCGTAGTAGGCGTACAGCAGGTCCATCAAGCTGCCGTCGGCCAATTCCATTGAAATGACGACGTACCCGGGAACCGACCAGACATGGTCGATGCGAAGCAGGTGCGGATGCTGGAGCGATTTCATCGACTGGATCGCGCGGACTTCGTTGGCGGCCATCACCGGATCCCGGCTCTGCATGAACTTCAGAGCGACTTTACCGGTTCGATGTTCCGCGGCCCAAACTTCCGCATAGCCGCCTCGTCCCAGCCGGTGCAGCAGGCGATAGCCGGGGAACGGCTCCGCGCCGGCCTTCAACTCGACGGTGTGTTGCACAATCTCACCCGTTCGTCTGGTCCTAATCTGGTCGCAATGCCGGCTTCCGAATCTTTGCCAACTCAAACCTAGCACACGAAAACGGATAGGGAGAAGCTCGGCCCTCCTGATTTCCTCGGCGACCCGAAATCGGCCGAAATGGCGAACGATTCAAAAAATCGGTAGGATGTACAACGGACTCATCCACGGAAGACCTGCTGGATCCGTCGATTAGGAGAACTGCTGATGCTGATGCAAATACTGCTTTCCGCTCTGGTCGGGCTGCTGATCGCCCTGCCTCCGATGGTTCCCGATGCGGTGCAGCGAAAAATCGCCGAACTGAACAATCTCAAGGGGGGGCAGGATGCCGTCCGCCAAAAAGCTCGTGAGCTGCTCAAAGATCGTGAGGCTGCGAAGAAGCTCGTGGAAGAAGCCGGCGAGCGGGCCAAGTTGGACTCGAAGCAGTTCAAGTACAACGCCGCTTACGTTTTGGCCTTGGTCGCATTTGAGCTGGAACGGTACGACGTGGCCTTGCGGTTCTTCGGCATCTGCGAGAAACAAGCTTGGGCGTTGAAATCTCGGGCCAAGATCGCCGAGGCATTTGATGGCCAATTCAGCGTGTTGGCTCGGCAAAAGAAGTGGGCCGACGCCTCCGAACTCGCTCGTTCCCTGATCGAGAAACTCGAATCGGACGACATCGAAGACGACATTCGAATCCTCAAACCGGCCGTGGCCGAGCAATGGATCATCGCCTTGGCACGGCAAGGGCAGGTGAAACAGGCATTGCGACTTGTCGATCAATTGATGGAAGATTACAGCCCGAAGGCTTTCTTCCTGGAACTGAGGGGCAAGGTGTTGCAGGAAGCGGGCCAAACGGAAGACGCCATCAAAGCACTCCTCGATGCCATCGAAGAAATGGAAGGTGCCGAGCGCGTCAATGACTCCGTGAAGGAAACGTTCATCAACCGGATGCGGTATCTTCTGAGCAATTTGTATGTCGAAGTCAGCCAGGTGGAGAAAGCGGCGGAGCAGTTGAAGACGCTCTTGGAGAAGTTTCCGGACAACCCCGGTTTCAACAACGACCTGGGGTACATCTGGGCGGACCACGACATGAACCTCGACGAAGCGGAGAAGTTGATCCGCAAAGCGATCGAGCTGGAGCGGAAAAATCGGGACGAATTGCGGAAGAGGGGCGACTTGCTGCCGGAGTACGATCACGATAACGCGGCGTATCTCGACAGCTTAGGTTGGGTGCTGTTCAAGAAGAAACAGTACGCGGAAGCCAAGGTGCCCCTGCTGGAGGCGGTCAAGCTGAAAGAGGGCGAGAACATCGAAATCTTGGACCACCTTGCCGACGTCCACATGGCGTTGGGCGAAAAAGCCGAGGCGATTGCCGTGTGGAAGCGGGCGCTGGAGTTGGACGCGACCAGTCGGCGAGACCTAAGGCGGCGGGAGGAGATCATCAAGAAGTTGAAAGCCGCCGAGGGGCAACAACCGGAAAAATCGTCGGACAAGCCCCAATGAGACGAAACGCCGAACGTGGCGTGCGATGGAGCGCGGCCGCTGTCGGGAGCAAATCGGTCGGGCCAAGGTGAGCTGCTGCGACCCACCTTGGCCCGCGGTGTTTATGGTCTTCAGCGTGGTTCAGCGTGAGTCGCTTCTTGCCTGAGGTTCACCAGGGAGTTAGAATCGGCTTCGCTTCGATGGCCCCCTGCTGAGGAGATGTGCATGTCCAGCGAACGGCCTGAGACGCGCGGCGGGATGTCGCGCCGCCAGTTCTTGAAAGGGTCAGGTGCTGCCGCTGCCGTCACAGCCCTGACGCAAGATGTCACGACTTCTGCCCGCGAAGAGCCACGGCCGGCGGACGCGGTGGCATTCGGCCCCGGACCGGTCAAGATCGAATTGAACGTGAACGGTGCCAAGATGACCACCAGCGTCGAGCCTCGGGTCACCCTGCTCGATGCGTTGCGGAACTATTTGGACGTCACGGGGTGCAAGCGGGTGTGCGACCGCGGCTCTTGCGGTGCCTGCACGGTGATGGTGGATGGCAAGACGGTCTACTCCTGCACCATGTTGGCGTTGGAGGCAAGGGGGAAGGAGATCCGCACGGCGGAGTCGCTGTACCGCGATGGCCAACTGGACGAAGTGCCGGCCGCTTTCGTGGCGGCGGACGCCCAGCAATGCGGATTCTGCACGCCCGGCTTTGTCGTGTCGTTGCGGGCTGTTCTGGATAAACATCCGCACCCCACGCCCCAGCAGGTCGAGGAGGGGCTGGCGGGG
>JAOAAM010000379.1 GCA_026418875.1 Gemmataceae bacterium
CCCCCGGGCAACGCAGGCTTCGGAGGCGGTGTTGCCGCCGCCTTGGCTGAGCATTCGTTCGCGCGTGGCACCGGAGCGGCCTCGGAAGCCCATGCCCGGTTGCAGCGGCGGTCCATTCAGCCCGCCGGGCGCTCCGAGCGGCCCAAGTCCGCTGATCGCCGCATCCAATCCGCCCCCCTGCCCCGCGCTGCTCTCGCCCAACCCAGGAGGCGGAGGCAAGGTCATCGGCGCCAAGTCGCCCTGGTTGTTCCCCACGGCTTCGTCGAGTTTCAATGGGCCAGCAACGGACACGTCCTCGATCCGAGCGATATCGTAGTTTGTCGGGAGATTCACATCGTTGCCGATGTCGGGATTCTCGAAGTTCTGCGTCTGTTCCTCTTCCTCGACGACAGTTTTCAATTCCTGGACTTCTCCGCCGGCACTCCCACTGCCACCCTTGGCGGAGCCGCCCGGCGAGACCGTCGAGTTGAAGGCAATGAACAGGGCCAGCAAGACGGAATGGATGCCCACGCTGATGAGCCAGGCCGGCACTTGCCGCTTGATCAATTGCTGGCTGAACGACTCGGCGTCGTCCATCAATCGGATGACCGGTCCTCGACCCGTAGCTGGCGCGGATTCCGTCGACATGTTCAATCTCTCCGATCTACCCGAGCGATGGCTATCGTACCCTTGGGTTCAATTCGGTGATGGCTCCCTCGAGTAGGGCCAAGGGGCCGTTTCCTGCGGCAGCACAAACGCACCCTGACCCTTTTGGACCGTGGACAACGCTCGACGATCGCCCCGGCGGAACCACCATTGCAAGCCGAACGCCAGCAGCACCATGCCGAATAGCACCGTCAGTAGCGTCGGCAAGAACAGGCGGTCGAATGCGGACTCGCCGGGACGAACCGGCATCGCCGTGGGCCTCTGAATGATCAGCGTTCGACCAATCACCAGGGGGGCCAGGCGAGTGTCGTTCACGGCTCGGTACTTATACCGCTTGAAGTAGAAGCCATCGACGTACACCATGAGATCACGGATGTCTTCGGCGGGTTCCAGCCCCGGCGGCAATTCGCTGACGATCACACACGTCGGGTTGCTGAAATACTCCCGCCCGAAGATCCATGCCTCGTAAAGGTCTTTCACTCCCTGAGCTTCGAGGGCCTTGTTGCGACCGATCCAAATCAGGCGTTTAAGCCTCCCCTCAACTCGAACAATCTCACCACGATAGCGAGTCCGATCGCGCCCAAACAGAAGCCGCCAAGTCAATTCCTTGCGTGTGTGCTGGGCCAACTGCTCGGGTTTGAACTTTCGCGCCCACAGGACGAAATGGTTGTAGGCGTAGTACTCTTCGCGATTCTCCGACAGGGTGGGCAATTCGGTATCGTCAATGATGTCGTCGAGCCAGGGGCAAGCGTGCCCCCGTGGATCGGCCAAGCGGGGCATGACCAATCCCGGCATGACCAATCCCGGCACAAACAACAGCCCGATCACCCACCACGGCATTTCCTGAACCTCACGGCAGACGACAAGCGTCCCCGGCTGTGCTGCCTTTATGCATTGTAACACGCACCGCGGCATTCACGGTGACTGTTGCGCCCAATCTGAGGGCGGAGCAAACCCGACTTGGGCGTAACCCGCTTTGACGCAAGTGTCCATCACGGCGACGATCATGGCGTAACGGGCCTTCCCATTCGCCTCGATCTTCACGTTGTCTGTCGCGCTGGCACCCTCTTTTTCTCGCTTCCCGGCGATGCGTTTCTCCAGTTCCGCACGCAATTTGTCCAACAGGCGATTCACCTCGGCCTGCCGTTCCCGAGACGACATCTCATCCAGGCCTCGCACCATGCCAATCTCGTCCACTTTCTCCGCGCTGCGGAGGGCAAGCGACAAGCTGTCATCACTTGCGCGAATCAAAACCACGAAGTCGGCGGGGATTTCCAAATCCACGTCGGAGGGCTTGCTCAGGTCCACTGACTCAGCATCCTTCGCCTTGGCTTGGCCCGTCGCCGGCAGGTTCAGGGACATTTTGCCCTCGGCCTTCGACGGATTGAACGTGATCATGAAGAAGAACAGGATTTGGAAGGACAGATCGAGCATCGGGACGATCGGCAGTGCGACCGCGATATCGGGTGCAGTGGGTCGTCGCTCTTGGGACATGTCGGCAACTCTCCCGTGAGAGGGTCCCGCGGCAGGTATCAACTTCCGCGGGTGTCCATCGTCGCGCGGATCTGCATCTTCGTGAAGCCGGCGCGTCGACTGCGATTCAGGATGTCGTAAACGTCTCGGTATTCGGCATTCTGGTGCGCGCGCAGCACGATCAGGGTGCGTTTGGCGACCTCAGCCTTGAGCGCCTCGTCGGAGAGTCCGGGGCCAAGTTCGCGCCGCAAGCGTCGGCTGCGGTTCTCGAAGACGCGCTGGAAATACCGCTCGATGCGCTCTCGTCGCAATCGTTCCTGGCGCTGGGGTTTTCCGTCGGGGCCGAGGACTGGTTCGTCCGACGCATCGGTCACGATGTCGTCGATGCGCCCGCGGCGATACCACACCAGTCCATTCCTGTCTCTTATACACATC
>JAOAAM010000452.1 GCA_026418875.1 Gemmataceae bacterium
CGCGCGGATCGTCGGGTAGTTGCCGTCGTCCAGGCGCTGGAGGCGATCTTGGCCCAACAGGCTCGAGGTGAAATTGGGGCCGTCGCGTTGTTTAATCAACCCGAGGGCGGGATCGTGGTGCGTGTCCCGGGTCGAGCGGCGGCCCAGGTGCTGTACGCGGGCCGCGTGTAACTTCAGGCAATCGGAAGGTCCGTCCGAATTTCAACTGTCGAGTGCGTCGTATGGAGCCAATCCACCATCCGGGTGAACCGAAGTCGAATGAATTCCGTACTGAGATCGAGCGATTTGAGCCGCGCTCACAACGGACGTTCACGCCCTCGCTGGCTGTTTTGGCACGAAGCGAAGGCGTTTTTCATTGGACCCCCGAGGGACGACGCCTTTTCGATTTTACCTCGGGAGTCCTGGTTGCGAACCTGGGCCACAACAACAGCCAGTGGATGCGCCGCTTCCAACATTACATGGGCTGGTCGGAAGGAAAGTGGGCGAAGTCGGACACGTTCCCTGCCCTGCCCCTGACCGCATACAACGCCATCTCTCCTGTTGAGGTTGAGGCATCGCGGCGGCTGGTCGAATTACTGCGTTCGCGGCCCGGGGGTCGGCGACTTGAGCAAGTCCTTTGGGCGGCCTCAGGCTCCGAGGCAATTCAGAAAGCGCTGTGGGCGGCTTTGGATCGTGATCGCAGCCGATGCATGATCCTGGCGACCCGGCATGGCTTTCACGGCAAAAAGGGGCTGGCCGGTGCTGTGACCGGAAGCGAGTCGGACCCGGAGCGCGACCCCCGTGTCCGCTTCATCCGCTTTCCGATGGACGAATGCCGGGATTTGTCCTTGCGCGAAGCCTGGTTCGACACAAAACCGTATCGAGACGAACTCGAGCAACTTTGGCAACAGTACGGCCGACGCATCACCGCACTCATCACCGAACCTTACTTGGGTGGCGGCGGGAGCTATCATCCCCCGGCTGCGTACTTGCAGTGCTTGCAGCATTTCTGCCGAGAAAATGACATTGTCTTCATCCTTGACGAGGTGCAATCGAATTTCGGCCGAACCGGCGATATGTTCGCTTTCGAGACGTACGGCATCGAGCCGGACATCGTGGTCCTTGGAAAAGGCTTGGGTAACGGGGTTCCGGTGGCCGCGGCCGTGGGACGTGCGGACCTCTTCGCGCACATGGCCTACGGTGAAGGTTCCGATACCTGGAGCGCCAACCCCCTCTCGTCGGCTGCTGTTCTCGCAACGTTGGATTGTTTTGAAGCCGACCCCAATCTGCTGTCACAGGCTCGGAAGGTGTCCGGTGTCATCGAGGAAGGCTTGATTCGTCTGAAGGAATTGCCCTTCGTCGCCCATGTCCGTGGCGAACGGGGGGGGATGGTCTGGGGCGTGGAAATGCGGGACTGGGGCGGCCTCTCGGCGACACATTGGGCAAACCGCGCGGTCGAGGCCTGCTACCATGGCCGTCACGGAGTCGGCATTCATATCCTTGGGCCGCTGGCAAAGAAAGTCCTCCGAGTGGCTCCGCCTCTGACGTTGACGGAACAACAAGCGCACGAGGCCATGAACCTCGTCAACGAATTGCTCTGCTCAGTCGCCGCCCCCGCAGCGAAGGTTCTGGCATGACAAGCTGGCTTGAGAAACTCGTTCACCAACTGGCTGTCGCGCTCGGAACCGAGGAGTTCGTCGTCCTAGGTACGACGGCCCTCATTCTCATCAGCATCGTATGTGGCAGCGTCGGTGCACTCGTCGTTGGCAATCGCATGGC
>JAOAAM010000455.1 GCA_026418875.1 Gemmataceae bacterium
TCACAGACCCGCGTCTTTCTGTCGTGCCTCTGCCTTGACACGAAATGCGTCAACGGCTTGTTCCTTGGTGTCGTAAATGTCGCAGATGCGGTGCAAGCGGATGAAGTCGAAGACCGTGCGAACCGGTCGATTGACTCGGCACAAGTGCAAGTCGCCGCCGGCTTCGGTCAATGCTTTCAAGCACGACAGGATCGCACCGCAGCCCCGGCTGTCGATAAAGTTCAGCCGATTCAGGTCGAGCACCACATAGCGGTGTGCCTTCAATACCGGTGCCATGGCCTGACGGAAGTGATCGGCCGTGCTGGCGTCGATCTGCTCTTCATTCACGGTCACGACGGCGATGTCCCCGAAACTTTCGACGATCAAATTCATGCGTTGACCTCCCACGGGTGATTGCCGCCGCTTCACCAGGCGAATGCCCCGATGCGTCGGCCCATGAAGGTAGACGAACTCGTCGGTGCATTGACTTATGAGATACTGGCCGAACCCGCCAAACCGGCTGCCATCAAAGGACGGAACTTGCACCGCCGTCGGGTCGAAGTCCCGACCTTGATGGAGCAGGGTGACACGGCAAGAATCTGCATCGGCGTCGATCTCAGCGATGATCGGGCGGTCCGCTTGGCCGTCGTAAGCGTGCAAGACAATGTTCGAAGCCGCCTCTTGAACTGCCAATTCCAACCGCTCGACCGACTCCCGATTCGCCCCCTCGCCCCAGGCTCGGTTGCAGCACTCGATCAACGCGCCGCGCAACTCGCTCAAGCGCTTCAGATCGCTGGTAATCTCGAGCCGACACGCCATGACGTGCCTCCACCGCGCACGCCATCTTAGCCGATGCGTTGGTAAAAAGATAGCTCTTCGCCCTCGAACACCCGGCGAATTCGCCCCCAATTTCGACCCCCTCATCTCTTCGAAAACTCCCCCTCACTCCGCCTGAACCGGAACTTGACGGTCCGAACGTTCGTTTCAGCTCGATGGGTGCGTGTCTGAACGTTCTGCCGGCCTCCGGCGACCCATCGATGACGTAAGACGTGGTATGATAGGGCGGTGCCGGGAGTGACGAGTTAGCAGCGATCCCCCCGCCCGTCGATCCGCCCACCGCGTGGGTTTTTCGCCCGAATGAGTATGGTTATGTCCAGTCCGACGACGCCCCTGCAAGACAATGTGCTGTACCACGTCACCTATTCCCTCGGCGAAACCCGCGACGGGTTGGATGCCCGTGAGGCCTTCCGAGCCTTGGCGTTAGCAGTCCGCGATCGGTTGATCGCAGGGATGCTTCAGAGTGAATCCCGCTATCGCCAAGCCAACGCCAAAAGGCTCTGCTACTTGTCGATGGAGTACCTGATCGGTCGATCGTTGACCAACAACCTGGTCAATCTCGGGCTGTTGGACGAAGCTCGGTCGGTCTTGAACAGACTCGGCTTCGACTGGAATCAGATCGAAGAACAAGAGACCGACGCCGCCTTGGGCAATGGCGGGTTGGGGCGTTTGGCGGCTTGCTACCTCGACTCGATGGCCACGCAGAACTCCCCCGCCATGGGTTATGGAATCAACTATGAATTCGGCCTGTTCCGCCAGGAAATTCGCAACGGCGAGCAGGTCGAGAAACCGGATTGTTGGCGCGGCTATGAGTCGCCTTGGCTGATTGAGCGACCACAGGATGCCGTACTCGTTCCCATGTACGGACGCATCGAGCATGCCTTGGATCGGAAGGGGCAATACAACCCCATGTGGCTCGATTGGCGGGTTGTCGTCGGAGTACCTCACGACCTGCCCATCGTCGGCTACGGCGGACAGACGGTGAACGTACTCCGCCTCTATTCTGCCCGGGCCAGCCAGGAGATGGACATGTCCATCTTTAACCTGGGCGATTATCTCGCCGCCGTTGAGCAGAAAGTCCGCAGCGAGACCATCTCGAAGGTCCTTTATCCCAGCGAGGCCGTGGCTGCCGGCCGTGAACTTCGTTTGCAGCAGGAATACTTCCTAGTGGCCTGCGCCATCCGCGACGTCGTGCGACGATTCCAACGCGATCACGAGGACTTCGCCCAATTCCCGAACCATGTGGCAATCCAACTGAACGACACCCACCCCGCGCTGGCGGTGGCCGAACTCATGCGCATCCTGGTCGACGAGCAAGACCTTTCCTGGGATCGAGCCTGGGAGATCACGGAGGCGACGTTCGGTTACACGAACCACACGCTCCTGCCCGAGGCGTTGGAGCGTTGGCCGGTCTGGTTGCTGGAGCGTGTCCTTCCGAGGCACACCCAGATCATCTTCGAGATCAATCGTCGATTCCTCGAGCAGGTACAACAACGCTGGCCCGGCGACGTGGATCGACTTCGTCGGATGTCGCTCATTGAAGAGGGAAGCGAGAAGCAAGTCCGCATGGCCCATTTGGCGATCGTGGGCAGTCAGAAGGTCAACGGAGTCGCCGCCGTTCATAGCCGATTGGTCCGGACTCAACTTGTGCCCGACTTCGCCGAGTTGTGGCCGCAAAAATTTCTGAATGTGACCAATGGCGTCACCCCTCGGCGATGGCTTCTGGCAGCGAACCCTGCGTTGGCCCAACTTCTCACTGTGCGTTTAGGAGCCGCTTGGCTGACCGATCTCTCGCGATTAAAGGGGTTGGAATCTGCGGTGTCGGACCCCGACTTCCGGCAGTCCTTCCAAGCCGTCAAACGGGCCAATAAGGAGCGACTCGCGGCCCTGATCTTCGACCGGTTGGGGCGCCACGTCGATCCGGCCTCGCTGTTCGATGTACAAGTGAAACGTATCCACGAGTACAAGCGGCAGTTGTTGAACCTGCTGCACATCATTCACGATTACTTGCGCATCGTCGACGATCGTGTCCTCCGTGGACCGCCCCGAACCTACATCTTTGCGGGCAAAGCCGCACCAGGTTACGTGGCGGCCAAGCAGATCATTCGCTTGATTCATGACGTCGCTCAGGTCGTCAACGCGGACCTTCGCGTCCGGGATCACCTGCGCGTCGTTTTCCTTCCCGATTACTCGGTCACGCTAGCGGAGAGGATTATTCCCGCGGCCGACCTCAGCGAGCAGATCTCGACCGCGGGGACTGAAGCCTCCGGGACGGGGAACATGAAGTTTGCCATGAACGGAGCCATGACGATCGGTACGTTGGATGGAGCGAACATTGAAATACGAGAGGAAGTCGGCCCGGAGAACATCTTCATCTTCGGATTGACCGTCGAGCAAGTTCAGTCCTTGCGGGGGCACTATCGACCCGAAGACTACTGTCGTCAGAGCGAGTCGGTCCGCCGAGTGGTCCAAGCGTTGCGGGAGGGGCGCTTCGCCGGTGGGATGCCGTCGCGGCATGACTGGGTGGTGCAAAAACTGCTTGCACCGGGCGAGAAATACCTGCATCTGGCGGACCTGGATTCGTACCTCGCGGCCCATGATGCCGCCGGCGACCTGTTCCTCGATTCGGAAAGTTGGACGACCAAGGCCATTTTGAACGTCGCTCGGATTGGCAAGTTCAGTAGCGATCGCTCGGTGCGGGAATACGCTGAGTTGATTTGGCGGATGAAGCCCGTTCCACCAAGGGCTTGAGCGGAAGTCGCGGCTTGGCTTGCGGCAGAGGGGTGCACGACCACGGGCGAGGCCGACCGGTGTCGACCCGCGGCTGGGGATGGGAGCGAGGAGAGGACAAAAAACAGGAAACGGGGCCGGTGCGAAGTCTTCGAGGGAGCCAACGCCCGAGTTGTCAGGGTGCTGATCCATTCTTGTCGAGGCTGCAAACCGATCCCTATAATGCAAGACTTTCGCGGGAAGGAGGAGTTGAACGCGATGCCCGAGGTCAGGCGGCCGCGGATCGGTTTCTTGGGCGCGGGCCAGATGGCTGGGGCGCTGGCACGGGCTTGGACCGCCGCCGGGTTGGTCGAGCCGGCCGACGGTTTGGCGTCGGATCCCAACCCCGAGGCACGCACCCGGTTCAGCGAACGCTGTGGCTGGCGCTGCCTGCCGAGCAATCGCGACGTGGTGGGGGACAGCGAAGTTGTAATCCTCGCGGTGAAGCCGCAAACCCTCCCCCAACTTCTGGACGACGTCCGAGTGCTGATTCAGCCGCGCCACTTGGTGATTTCCATCCTGGCCGGGGTGACGCTGTCGCGTCTGTCCGAACAACTGGGCGGTTCGTGTCGACTGATTCGGGTGATGCCGAACACGCCGTGCCTGGTAGGTGCAAGTGCGTCGGCCTACTCGCCTGGGCCGACCGCGAGCGCCGAGGACATCGACCTGGTGGACCGGCTATTCAACGCGGTGGGGAAAGCATACCGCTTGCCCGAATCGCTGCTTGATGCCGTGACGGGCTTGAGCGGCAGTGGGCCGGCGTTTGTTTACACCGTCATCGAAGCTCTCAGCGACGGCGGTGTGCGGATGGGTTTACCCCGAGACGTTGCCTCCGGGCTGGCCGCGCAAACTGTACTTGGATCAGCCCGGATGGTGCTCGAAACCGGTCTGCACCCGGCCCAACTGAAGGAAATGGTGGCTAGCCCGGGTGGGACGACGATTGCCGGGCTACACGCCCTCGAGCGGGGCGGGCTTCGGGCGGCACTCATGGATGCCGTCGAGGCAGCCACCCGCCGCGCGGCCGAATTGGGAAAGGAGTGATCGTCGAACTCCCACCGGCGAACGACCATGTCCGACATCTTGGAAGCCGTACCCCACGAAGAGCGAGTCCTGATTTTTGATTTCGGCTCGCAGTTCGCCCAATTGATCGCACGACGTGTGCGGGAGCTGAATGTCTTCAGCCAAATCGTCCGGCACGATCTGCCCGCAGAGCGCGTTGCGGAATTAAAGCCCAAGGGGCTGATCTTCTCCGGCGGCCCGATGAGCGTCTACGCTCCAGACGCCCCGCGGTGCGATCCGAAAATTTTCGAGTTGGACGTGCCGATGCTCGGTATCTGCTATGGGCTGCAATTGATGGTCGATGCCCTCGGCGGAACGGTACGACCGGCAGTGAAACGGGAATACGGTCGGGCCGAGTTGCATATCTCCGAATCGAGCGGCCTGTTTGATGGCATCCCCTCGCAAACGATCGTCTGGATGAGCCACGGAGACCAGGTTGAGACGACCTCCGGCGATTTCATCGCGCTGGCCTCCACGGATACTTGCCCGGTCGCGGCGGCGCGACATCTCCGGCGGCCCATCTACGGCCTGCAATTCCATCCCGAAGTCAGCCACACCCGCGAAGGCAGCCGAGTCCTGCGGAACTTCCTCTATGGCGTGTGCGGCTGTCGCGGCACCTGGAGAATGTCTGCATTCATCGACCGGACCGTCGCCGAGTTGAGAGAGCGCGTCGGCTCGCATCGCGTGATTTGCGGCCTGTCCGGGGGCGTCGACTCGTCCGTCACTGCTGCCCTGTTGCGACGAGCCATCGGCAATCGGCTGGTGTGCATTTTCGTGGACAACGGCTTGCTTCGTTTGAACGAGTTAGAAGCGGTGAAAAAGACCTTCGAAGGGGCCTTCGGGGTTGAATTGCACACCGTCGACGCTCGCCAGAGATTCCTCGATGCCCTGCGGGGCGTGACCGATCCGCAACAGAAACGGACCATCATCGGCCACACCTTCATCGACGTCTTCAAGCAAGAGGCTCGACGAATCGAGGGTGCCCGGTTCCTGGCCCAAGGCACACTCTACCCCGATGTCATCGAGAGCGGTGGCACCCGAGACGGCCCCGCCGCCACCATCAAGACGCATCACAATGTCGGCGGACTCCCGGCCGAGTTGGGCTTCGAACTGATCGAACCGCTGCGCGACCTGTTCAAAGACGAGGTTCGGAAGCTGGGTGCCGAACTGGGATTACCCGAGTCGCTGGTCTGGCGGCATCCGTTTCCCGGGCCGGGACTCGCTGTCCGCTGCTTGGGCGAGGTCACCGAGGAGCGGTTGCGGATGCTTCGCCAAGCCGACGCGATCTTCCTGGAAGAATTGAAATCGTCCGGTTGGTATCGAAAAACCTCGCAGGCTTTCGCCGTCTTGCTGCCGGTTCAGTCAGTCGGCGTGATGGGGGACGAGAGGACGTATCAATCCTGCATTGCCTTGCGCTGTGTCCAAAGCGACGACTTCATGACGGCGGATTGGTCTCACCTGCCGCACGAGTTGCTGGGGCGAGTGGCCACTCGCATCATCAACGAAGTGCCGGGAATCAATCGCGTTGTGTACGACATCAGCAGCAAGCCGCCCGCCACGATCGAATGGGAGTGAGGTCCGATCATGCGATTCACGAAAATGCACGGCTTGGGCAACGATTACATTTACCTGGATTGTGTGCGGGGTCCGATGCCACGCGATCCGGCCGCATTGGCTCGGGCCATGAGCGATCGTCATTTCGGTGTCGGCGGCGATGGCTTGGTCCTCATCTGCCCGTCCGCAAAGGCGGATGCCCAAATGCGCATGTTCAACGCCGACGGCAGCGAGGCGGAGATGTGCGGCAATGGGTTGCGCTGTGTTGCCAAGTTTGTCCACGACCATGGCATTGCCGTGAAACCCAAGCTGACGATCGAGACGGGGCGCGGCGTCTTATCGGTGGATCTCGAAATTCACCAGGGCAAGGTGGAGCGCGTGACCGTGGACATGGGTGAGCCGATTTTGCAAGGCTCGGACATTCCCACCACGTTGCCCGGAAATCCACCGAAAGACGCACCCTTGACCATCAACGGCAGCACCTGGGCGTGGACTTGCGTCTCCATGGGGAACCCACATGCGGTGACGTTCGTCGACCAGTTGACCGACGAGATGGTCCACGGTGTCGGGCCTAAAGTCGAGCGGCACACCGCTTTTCCACGGCGAACCAACGTGGAGTTTGTCCAGGTGCTCAGCCCCGACGAGGTCCGGATGCGGGTATGGGAACGCGGCAGCGGTGAAACTTTGGCATGCGGCACGGGCGCATGTGCCTCGGTCGTGGCAGGGTGCTTGACCGGACGATTGAACCGCCGTTCAACCGTTCACCTGCTCGGTGGCGATCTGGTTATCGAATGGAATGAGAAGGACAATCACGTCTACATGACGGGTCCGGCGGTCGAAGTGTTCACCGGCGAGTGGCCCGGCGATTGACCATCGGTTGCTTGATTGCTGCACGGTCCTGTGATTGCCTCGGCCAGTCGCCCCGCTCGCTGCGGGGATCTTACTTCAACCGGTGGCGAAGCTCCGACGCCAAGTCACGGCGGCCCGTTCGCTCGAAATACTCCGCCAACGTTCGCACGGCTTGCGGATGCCTCGGCGCCATTTGGATTGCTTGTTGCAAAAACCAGACTCCGGCCGCGTCGGCGTCGGGTCGACCGGCTTGTAAGTACAGGATGCCGAGTTCGCTGAGTAAATCGGGGTCTTTCGGACGGGCCTGCAATTCGGCCAACAGCTTCAGCGTTCGTTCGTGGCGAGATGCAAGCGCCTCGTGCCTAGCCTTCTGGCGTCGAGCTTCCTCGTCGCGACCCAATTGCTGCAAACACTGCATCAAATTGAAACTGGCATACGGGTCGGATGGGTCCAGCTGATTCGCTCGTCGCAAGAGCGGCAACGCCTCCTCGGCTCGACCTTCGTTCAAGAGCAGGATACCTAACTCACGCAAGGCATCGACGTGATCGGGTTGAATGCCCAGGGCTTGCTCGAGCAAACCCCGCGACGCCTCTCCATCGCCCAGAGCGCTCTGACATCGAGCCAGGCCCACCATGGCTGCGGCGTTTCTCGGTTGACGGGCTAAGAGCGTTTGGAAGTGCCCCGCGGCCTCGGCATGGGCGTTTTTCTTGACCAGCAGTTGAGCCAGGCGCAGTCGCGCCTCGTCGTAGTCGGGGTTGAGAGCGACGGCCCGGCGAAAATCCGCGAGAGCGGCGTCCTCTTGATAGCCCCCCATTTGTTGCAGCGCTAGGCCGCGCCAGAAATGGGGCCGGGGGTCCTGCACCTCCGCGCTGAGCCATTCGTCCAACCAAGCACGGGCTTGGTCGATGCGAAAGCGTGACAATGCCGAGACCGAAAGCGCCTCCAAAATCAAGCAACGATGATTCGGATCGCGCTGTGCCCGACGATAGAGCGAACGCTCGACCAGTTCTGACGCTTGTCCCAGTTGCACGGCGTTGAGCAACTGTTCGAGATCGACCTCGGGGTGATCTCCGAGTCTCTTCCGGGCGGTTTCCAGATGGGGCTTGGCCTCGGTGGGCAGTTCGGCGCGACGTAGCAGTCGGGCCGCCAACAAGCGGACTTGGCCGTCACGTCTTCGGAAGGCCGCCGCCCGGACAGCATGCCGGGCCGCCAATTCGTGCCGATGATTTTGCGAGGCGACCTGCGCTTCCCGCAGATGAAAGTCGAAGTGGCTCTGGGCCAGATCACGATACAGCGACCATTCGGAGGCAAGCGACAACGGAGCGATCCAGAAGATAGCCCGCCGAAGCATGGGGGTTACCCGCCATGAGAACCAAGGGGCGGCCCATCCGGCCCCGGTTCCGCTGTGAATTCCTTGATCAACGGGGCCTGTTCGAGGTGCGATGGTGAGGGGGAGGGCCGGTCAAAGACCGCAGGCCCCTCGCTCGTGCCCATGAGATTTGCCCACGGCTGCCAACCCGGCACACTCATGCACACCGCACGGATCGCGGCCATCAGCGGCATGGCGAGGAACAACCCCGCCGTCCCCCACACCAGATTCCAGAACAAGCACGCCAACAAAACGGTCGTCGCGTTCAGGTCCATGCTTCGCCCCATGACCACCGGGACGACCACGTATCCCTCGAAGGTGACGACCAGGATGTAAAAGAGGATAATGCTCAGCGCGGCCGTGGGCCCGACAAACACGAAGGCATCCAGAGCCGGCGGCACTCCCGCGATGATCGTACCGATGTACGGGACATAACTCAAGATCCCCGCCAGCAAGGCCCAAGTCCACGCCTGACGCAACCCCGCGGCTTGATACACCACCCCCAAAACCAAGACCAAACCAATGT
>JAOAAM010000581.1 GCA_026418875.1 Gemmataceae bacterium
GGGATATTTCTTCGCCCCTTCACCCTGCGCACCGTGACAATTGGCGCATTTGAGTTGGTACAGCTTGGCACCGTCCGGCTCGGCAGACCACGCCACGAGCGGCACCGTCCAGACACATAGCAGCAGCCATCGTCGCATGCGATTGACCCACGATGTAACCGGAGGACGCGGGGAACAACCCGGAGAGGGACCGTCGGGGCTGGCACAACATTAATTTCGCAGAGGGGCCCGCAGCAGTCAAGCTTTGGTCGCTTCCGCGGATGACGCGCCGATTCCGCGCCACGGAAACGAGCGCTTATCGATGTCCGTTCCGATACAACGATGGCAACGAAAATCACGAGGGAAACAAGGCATGGGACAAGAGTTCTGGTACGGGGCAACCGCCGGGGCCGTCGTTTTGACCGTCTTGCTTTTGGGATTGCTTTACCTTTTGGGCGGCTCGCGGACCGGCTTGGGGCTGAAAGCCTTGGCTCGAACCTTGCGCGACCCCGGATTCGCCGAGAAAATTCAGCCTCTGCTCGCCCCGCCTCGTGTCGAACCGACGAAGCCGACCCGGCCCTCCGGTGTGCCGATCCGGTTGCTCGCCTTGTTGCAGCGAGAGGGGCGGCTGCTCGACTTCCTCATGGAAGACATCAGCGCGGCGAGCGATGCGCAAATCGGCGTCGCCGTGCGGGAAGTGCATCGCAAATGCCAAGAGGCCCTGAAGAAAGCCCTCGATTTGGAGCCGATCCTGTCGCAACGTGAAAACGAGACGGTCGAGGTGCCGGCCGGGTTCGACCCATCGGCGATCCGCGTCACGGGAAATGTGGCGGGGCAGCCGCCCTTCCGTGGGACGCTGATTCACGCCGGTTGGCGTGTCAAAGCCATCCGACTGCACTCCCCCCCCGAAGGTGCCGATGAACTCGTCGTCGCCCCGGCCGAAGTCGAAATCCCCTGATGCGACCCGCGGTTCGATGAACTCCCGCTCGACGGCATCGCGGGAGGTCGTCATTCGTCAACATCCCGGCTGCAAGCTGCCACACCTTCGGGCAGTTTTTCGGGAAAATTGCCCACGAGTTGAGCACCGGGGCGATGTTGCGTTTAGCTCTCCGACATTCCATTAAAACCCGTAAGAAATGATCGCTTAAGTTCTTGGGTTAACTGCTCAAGAGAATCTGGCGGAAACGGCACCGTGGTCGCTTATGCATCAACGGTGTTGCTGCTGAATTTTTAGGACAATGCTCTCGGGCCGGACTCGTCTCTCCCGGGCTGGACCGTGAACGCCGCAAGACGTGGATCTCAGATCCCGCCTTCACGGGAAAGTGCGCTGCCATGAGAGATGGTGATGCCTCGGCCTCGACGGCACAGGTCAAAGCCCGGTGTTTACCGATCCTGCCCCCGCCGGCCCACCTCGCCGAGCAACTCGTGGACGACGCGATCGTCTGCGTTTGCCACCAAGTGACGAAGGGCGAGCTAGTGGCGGCGATCAATTCGGGACACGCAGCGATCGACGACTTGTCGGCCACGACGGGAGCGGGCAGCGGCTGTGGCCATTGCCGGGCCACGCTGGGAGCGCTGATCGGCGCCTCCACCCCCCGTCGGTCAGCCAAGCTCAGCCCCATCGAGCATATCAAGCAAGTCAAAGACGGCTTGGATAGTGAGGAGGACATTCGGCGTCACGCCGCGGCTGGGGATTGGAAGGCGCTCACCGAAGACGACAAACATCGCTTCAAGTGGCATGGGTTGTTTTTCCGCAAGCAGACCCCCGGGCACTTCATGTTGCGCTTGCGGATGACCAATGGATTCGCCAACTCGAAACAATTCCGTGTGATTGCGGATCTGTCTGACGAATTCGGTAAAGGATTCGTGGACATCACGACGCGCCAACAGATTCAGCTACGCTGGTTCACGCTGGCCGACGTGCCGGAGATCTGGCGCCGGCTGGCGGAGGTCGGTTTGCACAGCAAGCAGACCGGCATGGACAACGTGAGGAACGTTTGCGGCTGTCCGGCGGCTGGATTGACGGAGAACGAACTGTTCGACGCCTCCCCAGTCAGTCACGCTTTCACGGAAATTTTCATCGGCAATCGCGAGTTCACGAACCTGCCGCGGAAGTTCAACGTCACGATCACGGGCTGCTTGGAGAATTGTTGCCACACGGAGACACAGGACATTGCCTTGGTCCCGGCGCGGCGGAGTGACGGGGCTGAGCCACGCCCGGGCTTCAACATTTTGGTGGGCGGCAAGCAAGGTAGCGGCGGCTACGAACCGGCCCGTGAACTAAACGTCTTCGTCACGCCGGAAGAGGCCCCTGCCGTGTGTGCGGAGATCGTGCGAATTTTCCGAGATCATGGCAATCGAGAAGTGCGGACGAAAGCGAGACTGTGGTTTTTGCTGGAGGAGCGCGGCGTCGAATGGTTCCGCGCCGAATTGGAACGACGACTCGGCCGCGACTTGTCCTTCGCGGGGATCGATGCACGGCGGAAGTCGCACAACGATCATTTGGGTCTGCATCCACAAAAGGCGACGCCCGACACGAGCGTTTCGCCCCGGTACTTTGCCGGGCTTTTGGTTCCGGTCGGTCGAATCACCTCGCCCCAGCTTCGATCTGTCGCCGACCTTGCGGATCGGTATGGCACGGGCCGACTGCGCTTCACAACACAGCAAAACATCATCATCCCCGACATCCCGGAGGATCGAATTGCCGAGTTCCAGTCTGAGCAGATTGAGAGCCTGCAACTGGGTCTTCCCTCCATCCGGCACTCCGCCGCCGTGAATGTGCAAGGCATGGGCCTCG
>JAOAAM010000596.1 GCA_026418875.1 Gemmataceae bacterium
AGATGTGTATAAGAGACAGGAGTAGCTGGCGCGAAATGCCCGCCGCGTCGCCGACCATAGCTTCGTACCCTGGGTCGCATCGAAGCAAAGCAACTCGGCTTTGCCGTCCTGATCCAAATTCACGAAGACTCGATCGCGGTAGAGGATCGGCGAATGCCCGGCCCCGTGTTGACTGGCGAACGAGCCGAGAGGTTGTCGCCACAGGGCGTTTCCGTCGTGATCGAAGGCGTGCAGGGCGATCTCGCGACCGTCCCAAAACAGGCACACGACACGCTGGTCGTCGGCCGCCGGGGTGCCCGAGGCGAGCGAGTTCTTGGCGTGGGTTCGGCTGGGTTGCCCTTCCACCTTCGCCGTCCAGAGTGGTTTCAGTGTTTGAGCATCGTAGCACAAGAGCATCCGGCCGTACCCGTCGTCTCCTGCCGACTGCAAGTACACCTTGCCTTTGACGATCACGGGGGAGGAGTTGCCGCGGCCAGGAATTTCGACGCGCTCCACGATGTCGCCGCTGCCCCACGACGTCGATAGTGCGGCATCTTCGACGATCCCCGTGCCATTGGGACCGCGAAACCGAGGCCAATCCGCCGCGGCGGTCAGGGTGGAGCCGAGAACGAGCCACAAGCCAAGAATTCGAGGCATGGTGACAAACCCCGGAAGGATGGCGGGAGACGGGGAGATTATCATGACGATCTCGGCTGAGGGCAACCCGGTGTCGGACTTCCGTGGGGGAATCGGCACCCTGGCCGAAGTTTATAAACTGCCCAGTATGAAAATCACCGAGGTCAAATCGATCCCGTTGGCCGGGGCGACCCATGATACGGGCTGGCCCGGCGGTACCGATCCCAACGAGCAAATGAACACCCTTATCGAAATCCACACCGATGAGGGGCTGGTCGGCATCGGTTCGTGCTTCACGCACCGAGTCTATGTCGAGGCATCGCTCACCCACCTGAAACCGCTGCTTCTCGGCGAGACCGTCTTCGAGGCGGAGCGGGTCAGCGAGAAGCTCCGCCAACACACCTTCTGGTACGGGCGTGGCGGTGCCGTCGAACACACCATTTCCGGCATCGACATCGCGTTGTGGGACCTGATGGGCAAAGCCCTGAACCAGCCGGTCTCGCGCTTGCTGGGCGGGAACTACCGCGACCGGATGAAGCCTTACGCGAGCATCCTCTTCGATGATCCGCCCAAGCTCAGGGAGAAACTGCTGCAACAAGTGGCGCGGGGTTTTCGCGCGATCAAGATGGGCTGGCGGCCGTTCGGCCGAGTCAGCCGAAAATTAGACGAATTGCTGATCAAGACGGCACGCGACACCGTCGGCGAGGATGTGGAGTTGATGGTCGATGCCGGCGGCAGCGAGCAATTCTGGCCGCACGGTGTCAGCTGGGCCCGCGAAACCGCCAAGATGCTGGGCGACTACCAAGTGGTTTGGTTCGAAGAGGCCTTGCGCCCGGATGATTTGGACGGGTTCAAGGAATTGCGCCAGAGTTCGCCGGTGAAGATCGCCACTGGCGAGGTGTTCACGCGGCGGCAGACCTTCCAGCCGTACATCACCCAGCGTGCCTTAGACATCATCCAACCCGACCTGACCAAGTGCGGCGGGTTGAGCGAGGGCCGACGCATGGCCTGGATGGCTTACGATCACGGCGTCTTGCTCGTGCCCCATGGGTGGAACACGGCCATCGGCGTCGCGGCGGATCTGGCTTTGACCGCGGCCATGCCCGTCGCCGGTTGGGTCGAGTATCAAGTGGAAGTGCCTTACATCGAAGAGTTGATCGAGCCACGGTTTCAACTCGACAAGGACGGGATGCTGCCGATTCCCACCGGGCCGGGCTTGGGAATCACCCTGAACCCCGACGCCGTTCGGAAGTTCTCTCGCGGGGCTGCCTGAGCCGTGAATCCCTCGCTGAAATTTCTCGGGTGCTGCTGGTTTTTGGCCAACGTCACTTGCGGCGATCCGACCTTGCCTCAAGAGCCGTCGAGTCCCAATGTCGTCTCGCCCGTGTTCACGGTGCGGACTGCCTCGGGGAAACGATTGTCCGGCGTTGTCACCCGTTTGGAGACCGACTTCAGCGCCGTGCTTGATGTGGGGCCGGTCGCCGCCGGAGAACTCGTGGCCATGCAACGTCAGGGAGCGTTGCTCCCCCCGTTGCCCGGCGAGCCGCACGTGGTCTTCGCCAACGGCGATCGACTCACCGGCGAAGTGCTGAGCATCGAGAGCGACCGGGTGAAGTTCCGGGCATGGCTCAGCCGGGACGGGGGCGTTTTGTCGATGCCCGAGGTCACGATCCCCTTGCCGGCCCTGTCGCTGATCTGGTTTCGTGCGCCCCCAGTTGAATCGCGGGATGGACAGACACCAGGTTGGGCGGGAGAACGTCGTCGGCGCGACTTGGTGCTGATGCGGAATGGCGACATTCGCCGGGGCACCGTGCAAAAACTGGACGAACCAATCGGCACCCTGACGCTGTTGGACGAAGGGAAGGAAGTCCGATTGGATGCTGGCCAGGTCGTGGCCGTGGCCCTGAATACCGACCTGTCACGGAGCTTGCGGCCCCGGGGCGTGTACGGGAGGATGACGCTGAGCAACGGGACACGGCTGAGTTTCGTGGAACCGTCCATTCACGGTCTGTCGCTGCAAGTGAAGACGCTGTTCGGAGCCACGGTACAAGTGCGGCTGGAGGAAGTCGCGCAACTCGAGACCCGCCAGGGCCGGGCGATTTTTCTCTCCGACTTGAAACCCGTCGCCTACGAACACCAGCCCTACTTAGGCATCCGGTGGCCGTACCAGTTGGATCGGAGTGTGACCGGCAAGAGCCTGCGCTTGGGGGGGCACGTCTACGACAAAGGAATCGGGATGCATTCGCAAGGCCGATTGAGCTTCGATCTAAACGGGCAGTATCGCCGCTTCGAGAGTTGGGTGGGATTGGATGACCTGAGCGGTCAGGGAGGGCGCGTGGTGGTGCGGGTGCTGGCGGATGATCAGCCGATCGCGGGCGACAATCAAGAGTTGTCCTCGGCGACGGGCCCACGTTTCATCGAAGCGGATGTGACGGGGAGGAAGCGGCTCACGCTGGTGGTGGAATTTGGCGCCGCCGGGGATGTCTGCGATCATGTGAATTGGTGCGAGGCAAGGCTGATCCGTTGACGGGTTGTCTTCGCATCGGATGGATGCAAGGCGAGGTTGATTCACTGACGGGTTCGCTGAGCATCGAGCCGAATCCGCTAAATCCCCGGAGGTGTCGCATGTGGGAGTCCGTTGTTGACCTGGATCGCCGGGCCTTCTTGAAACGAGTGGGCACGGGAGCCGCCGCCGCTGCGGTCTCGTCGTGGTGGCCGGGCCATGCCTCCGCCGCCCCCACGCCAACCAGCCCGCCCGAGACCGCGGTCAAAGCCCTGTACGATTCGCTCACGGAGGAACAACGACGTGTGGTTTGCTTCGACTGGAACCACACGACGAAGAACCGGGGGCTGTTGCGGACGTTCGTGTCGAACAATTGGTTCGTGACCGAGCCCCGCATCCGTAGCGACTTCTACACACGCAAGCAACAAGACCTCATCCACGATATCTTCAAAGGGCTGGTGAACCCAGACTGGTACGAGCGCTTTCTGAAACAACTGCGGGACGACACGGGCGGCAAACCGTGGGGTGCGGATCAGTCGATTGCCATCTTCGGCAAACCGGGCGAAGATCGATTCGAGTTCGTCATCACCGGTCGGCACCACACCCTGCGGGCCGATGGGAATAGCGAGGCCCACGTGGCCTTTGGCGGGCCGATCTTCTACGGCCACGCCGCCGAGAGCTTCAACGAAAAACCGGACCACCCCGGCAACGTCTTCTGGCCCCAAGCCCTCGAGGCCAACAAAGTCTGGCAGATGCTCGACGCGGAACAGAGGCGGCAAGCTCTCCTGGCAGAGTCGCCCGACGAAGCCGAAGTCGGCTTCCAGGGACCAAAGGCGAGATTCCCGGGGCTTCCGGTCGCCGCAATGTCAGAGGACCAGAAGACCCAGATGCGACGCGTGTTGGCCTTGCTGATCGAACCGTTCCGCACGGAAGACCGGGACGAGGTGATGGCCTGCCTGAAAGCCCAAGGGGGGTTGGATGCATGCAGCCTGGCCTTTTACGCCGACGAAGACATCGGCAAGGACGGCGTGTGGGACAATTGGCGGCTCGAGGGGCCGTCCTTCGTCTGGTATTTCCGGGGCAGTCCCCATGTCCATGTGTGGGTGAACGTGGCCGATGACCCGAAGGTGCCGCTGAATGCCAAAGGTTAATCCATCCGGCTCTGGCGACGGGCCGCAACCCAGTCCCGAGGCCCCACCGAAGGCAGACCGGAAGCCCGTGTCCGAAACGATCCGGCCCGTAGACAATGCGCCCATCGTCCGTCATTGCCATGCGGGTTTGACGATCGAAGGTTACTCCCGAGCGGCCGTGCAATCGTACTGGCGAATCCCAGAACTGAAGCTCGGTTTCGATCTGGGCGCGCAGCCCTGGGACTTCATGGGCACTCCCACATGGTTCGTGACGCATCCGCACCTGGATCACATGGCCGCTTTGCCCGTGTACGTGGCCCGTCGTCGGATGATGCGGATGGACCCGCCCACTATTTATGTCCCCGCCGCCGTGGTCGAGGATGTCCGCCGCTTGCTCCTCATTATGCAACGGCTTGATCGCGGTCGGATGGTCTGTCATTTGAAAGGTGTCTCTCCAGGCGACGAGATCGAATTGTCGCGGGAACACGTGGTCACCGTCTTCGCGACGGCCCATACCGTGCCGTCGGTCGGTTTCGTCGTCTGGGACCGTCGGAACAAGTTGAAGCCGGAATACCACCTGTCTCTTATACACAT